>JAAYUY010000023.1 GCA_012517435.1 Sphingobacteriales bacterium
AGAGCTTTTGGAAGGAGTTACCCGGTTAAGGAATTTGTATTTATCAGAAAATCAGCAATCAGGGAAAATTGAATTTGCCGATCAGCTTGCCAGACAGGTAGGAGAGTTGTTTGTTCAGGTTGAAAATTATCCGCAGCTGAAGGCAGGCGAAAATTTTCTGAAGCTACAGGCTGCATGGAACGAGATGGAAGACCAGATTGCAGCTGCCCGAAGGTTTTACAACTCCTCTGTGAATGACTATCACAATTCGCTGGAAATGTTCCCTACCAATATCATTGCCCGACTGATGGGCATGAGAAAAAAATCTTATTTCAGCATCAGGGACGGGGAGAAAGAAATTCCATCAGAATAGGAAATTCATGTTCAAAATTCGGGGTAAAAACATCTTTACCCAGTGAGCTTTTTATTTCTTCAATTTTCCAGAATTTTCCATCTGCCAGTTCATCAGGGTTGTAGGTGATTTTTTGTTTGGTTTGGGCTAAAAACATGAAAATCAGCTCACTTTCATATTTTGTCTCCCAGACATATTTTTTGACAAAAACCGGATTGAAGTTTTTTAACCCTATTTCTTCTTCAACTTCCCTGTACAAGCCTTGTTCGAGTGTATTTCCCCATGAAATATGCCCGCCCACGGCAGTATCCCATTTTCCGGGTTGTATTTTTTTGTCCATTGGCCTTTTTTGAAGATACAGTTCGTTTTTATCATTGAAAACATGCAGATGGACTACCGGATGAAGCAGGCCTTTACCCTGATGACAAAGTGTTCTCGGGGCTTTTCCTGTGATGTTCCCTTCTGTGTCAACAAGGGGTAGCCATTCGTCATGCCGGTATTTTCGGGCAAGCATTTTATTTTTGACAAATTCATAGGCGATAAACATACCGAAAAGGATATAGAAAAGTATCCCGCTGATAAACACCCATGCTTCGTTGCTCAGATAATATGAAGAATAGATAATCAGCAGAATATGCCCTGTGATGATGAAAAAAAACACTTTCAGGCTCCTGTTAAAAAGGCTGATCTGAAAATCGCTGATTTCAATACCTCTGAGGTAGCGTTTCGACATGTTCAGCAGGAGGTTTCGCGGTGTAAATACGGAAATACCGATGATAACTGCCACGATAGCTTCTATGATGGCTGGTTTGAGTTTGAAAAAAATATCATTTTCAAGAATGATGGAAATGCCACCCATTAAAGTTAACAGAGCCGTATCAATGAGGACAAATGTGTCTAATTTTCTGGTTTTTATGAAAATAACAATAAATTCGCCCAAGCCGGTCAGGATGGAGATGATGAGAGCTGTTCTGGTATTAAATACCTCATCGGCAACAAAAAAAATAATCAGAGGGATGAAGCCCGGTAACAGTTTTTTTAAAACAGAAGTCTGATTCATATCCTGTATTAAATACAAACAGGAACAGTTTTTCAACCGTTCCTGTTTGTAGTGTTCATGGGAAGTTTATTTTATGAGGGTAAGTTCATTAATCAGATTGGTGGCACCTCCTAACTTATCGATGACAAACAGAACATAGCGGATATCGACACTGATAGTACGATTCAGATTAGGGTCAACAATCAGGTCACCTGTCATGGCTTCCCAGTTACCGTCAAAGGCAATACCGATAAGTTCCCCGTTGGCATTAATTACCGGACTGCCTGAATTACCACCTGTTATATCGTTATTGGAAAGGAAACAGACATAAAGTGTATCACCAACGCCATAAGGCCCGAAATCTTTTTTCAGTAAAAGTTCCTTGAGTTTGGGGTCAACGATGAATTCTTCATTGGTCGGATCTTCCTTCTCCAGTATGCCATAGTGAGTCGTATAGTGTTTGTAAAATACACCATCCCGCGGGCGGTAGGGAAGTATTTGTCCATAGGTCATGCGAAGGGTGGAGTTTGCATCAGGATACATGACCTTATCTTTCTGATATTCTTTCATTAAGGCAATAAAATTGTTCTGATAATCTTCAAGTTTCATCGAAACAGACAGGTAGATCATGAGATAGTTATCTCTGAAAAAGTTGCCGATTTCCTCATTGAGTCTGAAAAAAGCATCATTTTTCAAAGCTTTTGTGCTTGGTTTGGCTTTGAATTTTGCCAGTTTTGCACTGTCGAGGATGATGGATTTGGCAAAAAGTTCATCACAATAAAGTTTGATTTTTTCTTCAATGGTGCCGGTTTTGTATTTTGTTTCTATATCATTAAAGATGGCAAAAGATTTAGGATCTGAAAGGCTTTGATAGAATTTCAGCAAGTACTGAGGCAATACCTCTTTTTCTATGTCGATGGTTTTAAGTTTTTTCATGTGATCGAAAGTAGCATACAGTTCATCCAGCTCTGAAGCCAGTTCTTCCGGTTTTGATCCCTGTTCCAGCTTATTTTTAATCTGATTGAAATCACTGGTATATCCAATGATTTCGAGGCGGTTAAGTCCTGCTCCGAGATAGTAAATTCCCGGCATAATCTTTTTAAACCTGGTGTAAGCTGTTTCCAGGTCATTGAGAACATTGTTGTATTTCTCTTTTCTTCCCTGATCGGTGTAAATCCATTCTTCAATTTTCCGGTCTCTTTCCTTGAATTTTTCAACCAGATTGTAATTTTTCAGTCCCAGCAATTGTCCTTCAAGATATTTCCAATAGTTTGACAGGGAAGCATAATCAGAAGCCAGCTCAATTCTGACAAAATCGCTTTTATCCATCTGGGTTTTCATGGCTTTGAGCTTGATGTCAAAAATATCTATAAGAGCAGGCTGTTCATAATTCATTTTAAAGTCGAGGTCGAAATGCGAAAGGTAACGTTCGGTGGTTCCGGGATATCCCAGAATCATGGAAAAGTCATTTTTCTGAACACCTTTTAGTGAAATGGGAAAATATTTCAAAGGCTTGTAAGGAATATTTTCATCACTGAATTCAGCAGGTTTTCCGTCAGGGCCGGTATAAATTCTGAGAATCGAAAAATCACCGGTGTGGCGGGGCCACATCCAGTTGTCGGTATCTCCTCCGAATTTACCAATTGAGGAAGGAGGTGCTCCCACAAAACGAATGTCTTTAAATGTCTCATAAACAAGCAGATAATATTCTGTCTGGCCAAAATAGCTTTTTACTTCTGCATTGTAATGCGTTCCTTCCACTGCTTTGTTGACAAGAGAATCAATCAAATCCTCATAGTTTTCTCCGGCATCTTTTTTTGCATTAATTAGTGCCGATACATCTTCCATATACACCAGCCTGCTGATGGTGAGATTGGGGATAGGGATTTCTTCTGCCAGTGATTTTGCCCAGAATCCTTTGGTAAGGAAATCATTATCAACGCTTGATAACTCAGCAATGGATTCATATCCGCAATGGTGATTGGTAAAAACCAGCCCTTTGTCGCTGACAATTTCACCGGTACAAAAGCCTTCTCCGAGCCTCACCACTGCATCCTTGATTGAACTGTGGTTGATACTGTAAATATCGTCAGCGGTCAGTTTGCAGCCAAGCTGTTGCATCTTTTGCTCATTGAGCTGTTTGATATACAAAGGAAGCCACATTCCTTCGTCACCACCTGCAAAAAGCATCGAAAAATTGCTGAAAAGAAAAATCAGCAGTAAGTGTATCTTTTTCATGTCTTTAGATAATTGTGATTTAAACGTAAATAAATTCAGATTAATTGAAGTGCGAATATAAAATTTGTATTCTGAATTTTCTTTCGATATTAATTTAATTTTAATGAATTGACACAGTGAACCCCAACAAGTTGTTTTCTTTTTATCTGATCAGCGTTACAGGTGGAAGTGCATCTGGTAAATCCCTTTTCATTTCTGCACTGAAGGATTCTTTTTCTGAAAAAATCACCATTATCTCTCAGGATGATTACTATAAATCCATTGAATATCAGCATAAAGATGAAAAGGGTATTTACAATTTTGACCTTCCTGAGGCAATTGACCATGATTTGTTTTTGGAACATCTGACCCTGCTTTCTACCGGCAAAGTCATTCGCAAACTGGAATATACCTTTAATCATCCTGAAAAAATTCCCAGAGAAAAAGTTTTCTATCCCCGTCCTGTGGTCATCATTGAAGGACTTTTTGTTGAATATCATCCGGTCATTTCCCAAAATATTGATTTTAAAGTGTTTATTGATGCAGATGAGGAAATTTGCTTTCAAAGAAGGCGCAGGCGTGATATTTTTGAACGGGGTATCCCGGAGGAGATTTTCCTTCATCAATGGAATTTTCATGTATTGCCTGCGTATCGGAAATTTGTTTTGAAGTTCAAGGAATCTGCCGATTTAGTCGTTTTGAACAATCAGGATTTTGACGAGGGCCTGGAGTACTTAAAAGCTTTGATTTCCAGTAAAATATAAGATATTGGATTACCAGACAACCATAGCTTATCTGTTTTCCCGTTTGCCCATGTATCACCGGATCGGGCCTGCTGCCTACAAAGCTGATCTGAAAAACATTCAGTTTCTTGATAAAAA
This sequence comes from Sphingobacteriales bacterium, assembly GCA_012517435.1. Taxonomy (NCBI): domain Bacteria; kingdom Pseudomonadati; phylum Bacteroidota; class Sphingobacteriia; order Sphingobacteriales; species Sphingobacteriales bacterium. The sequence goes on from JAAYUY010000023.1 coordinate 4,469, forward strand.
GCTCAGCCATCCGCACCGGAATTATCCATGTATTCATGTGGCAGGTACAAACGGTAAGGGATCGGTAAGCCATTTACTGGCTTCTGTTTTTCAGGAAGCAGGATATACAACGGGATTGTTTACCTCACCTCATCTGATCGACTTCAGGGAAAGGATTAAGGTCGGTGGAAAACCGGCTGATACTGATTTTATCGTTTCTTTTACGGAAAACATTAAAAAATCGATAGAAGAAATTAAACCTTCTTTTTTCGAAATTACCACAGCGATGGCCTTTCAATATTTTGCTGAAAAACAAGTAGATATAGCTGTTATCGAAACAGGTTTGGGCGGGCGGCTCGACTCCACCAACATCATTGAACCTGAATTGTCGGTCATTACCAACATCAGCCTTGAACATACTTCCCTGCTTGGCAGTACCATCGAAAAAATTGCCATGGAAAAAGCAGGCATTATCAAAAATAATATTCCTGCTGTAATTGGCAGAAAATCTGATGATTATCTTCATGTATTCAGGGAAAAAGCAAAAGAAACCAACTCTCTCTTGTTTTTTTCTGAAGATAAATTTTCAGCCGGATTTTTAACCCATGAAAAAACCTTTTCTGTGTATAACATCTTCAAAAACAATCATCTAGAATATGAGCATGTTTTGTGTGGATTATCCGGAAGTTACCAGGCTGAAAATCTGTCCACCCTTATGGCAAGTATCGATATTCTTTCAGAAAAATTTAAAAAAATAGAAAGTGAGTCCATACTGAACGGGATCAAAAATGTCGTTTTAAATACGGCTTTGTGGGGCAGATGGCAGATTGTTCAGGAACATCCATTTCTGGTGCTCGACATTGCCCATAATCCTGATGCAGTAGAGAAAATGCTCAGTGAACTCAGGCATTTTCAATACAAAAATCTATACATCGTTATAGGCATGAGTGAGGACAAGAATCATCAGCTGATATTGGAAAAATTTCCCCGCAATGCTTTTTTTTACTTTTGTAAGCCTGATGTCCCCAGGGGACTTGATTCGGATTTGCTTTACAGGTTTTCCAGTGAAAAAAACTTAAACGGAATTAATGTAAAAACCGTTTATAATGCTTTGGAGTCTGCCCTTGACAAAGCAAATGAAAACGATTTTGTTTTGGTTACAGGGAGTGCTTTTGTGGTAGCTGAGGCACTTTCCTATCTGATTGAAAAACAAATATTTACTCAGTAGTTTCAGACTAATTGAACCAGCTTGTCCAGAATGTTGCCGGCAAGGTTCAGCATGGCCTGATGATAAGAGACATTGACCTGGCGGAGATGACGATTGGCAATGACCAGATTGATAGTAATGGCCTGATGTCGGAAAAGCCTGCTTAAACCAAACAAGGCTGAGCTTTCCATTTCAAAATTAACGATGTGTAAGTCCTGAAAATTAAAACTTGCAAAAATGTCAACCAATTTTTTGTATGGGTGCTGAAGCCTTAAAACTCTTCCCTGAGGGGCATAAAAACCGGGAGCTGTTACAGTTATGCCGGAGGGATAATCACTGCTGAATAAATCGAAAAGTTGTTGTGATGAAGACTGAATGTAAAACGGCAAATTAATCCCCGCCTGAGAAAGGTGCTGCGAAATTTTTTCTCTGATAACTAATTCATCATCAGTTAATCGGAAATTGTAAAAATGGTTGAGGTTGTCGAGTCCAATAGCCATCCGGCTTACAATTGCACTGCCTGGCTCATTTTCAGGATGAATAGCTCCGCAGGTGCCAATTCTGATAAAATTCAGCTGTGTTGTCTTTTGCTTAGGTTCAAAGCTTTGTAAATCAATATTTTTCAGGGCATCAATTTCATTCACCACAATATCAATATTATCGGTGCCTATTCCTGTTGAAAGGATGCTGAGTCTTTTGTTTCTGTAATATCCCGTATGCGTAATAAACTCTCTCTTTTCTTTTCTGACTTCTGTTTTGTCGAAAAGTGAAGAGATAAGCCCGACCCTGTCTTTATCGCCAACAAGTATTATGGTATCAGCTAATTCCTCTGGATGAAGGTTCAGGTGATAAATACTGTGGTCGGGGTTTAAAATAAGGTCAGATTTTGAAATCATGACAGGTTTTTATTTTCATGCAAAAGTAAGAGAACAGTTAGAGATTATGCGATAATTTTGAAGCTTCAATAAAACAGCTTTGATTACCTATTTACGCCAGAGAAATCCGCTTAATTATCCTTTGCTGCTTATTTATACCTTTCTGATAAATTTTTCATGGTTTTTTTCCTTGCCTGAACCTGACAAACAGAGTGAGTCTTTTTTTTACTATCTGTTTGGGAATCATTTTCATATAACCGATGAATTTGTAGCAGCTATTCTCTCTGTTGGTTTGATTTATATTACTTCCTTGTTTTTGAATGCGGTATTTTCAAGGCTGAAGGTTTTTAATGAAGTAAATCTTTTACCTGCCTTTATTTTTGTTACCATTAAAGCAATGTTCCCGCTGACTGCGGTACTTACACCTTTTTATTTTGCCTTAATCATCATGTTTTTAGTAGTTTACAACCTCCTGCTTCTGTTTGATATGACACATGCCCCCGAACATTTGTTTTTTACATCTTTCTTTCTGGGCATTGCAGGTTTATTCTATTTTCCTGTAAATTATTATTTTCTGTTTATTCTCATTGCTTTTCCGGTTCTGAAAAGACCTACTTTGCAGGAACTTTTTCTCATTCCCGTGGGTGGTGCCATGCCGCTTTTCTTTGTGGCCTTTTACTTCTATCTGACCGATCAGCTCAATGTATTCCATCAGGTTTTTGTGGATGTTTTTCCGGGATTTGTTGTCCCCGATTTCAGCCATTACACTTTTACGATTTTCCCCGTTGTTTTTTTATTTGTCCTTCTTACCATTGGTTTTTTTCAGGATAAATTTGCTTTCATGGCTAAAAATGTCAGAGAAACAAGGTTTAATACTACCTTTACTGTTTATTTCTTTATTTCAGGAGCTGTATTCGTTTTTTTAACCAAACTCCCTTTTTCATTTGCCGTCTTTTTCCTGATTCCTGTTACCTTTTTTCTTGGCAGTTTTTTCATGAAAGGTAATAAAAAATTTATCAATATCTGCTTATTGCTGATGATGGCAGTGGCTGTTTTTCAACAGTTCCTTTTTATCGTTGACTAAAAGATTTACGCCAAAACGATTTTTTGTGAATGGCCGCTGAACCTACATTCAATCCGTCACCTGAGTGATTTTCAGCATATTGGTTTTTCCTTTCATCTTTAATGGAATACTTGCCAGATGAATGATGATGTCGCCCTTTTTAATAAACTTTTTACTCCGTAAGAATGAGGTGGTAAACTGGATTGAATCGTCTATGTTTTCAATGTCTTTAATTAAAAATGCCCTGACGCCCCAAACCAGCGATAAGCGGCAGATCAAATCCGGATTTTGGGTAAAGGCAAAAATGGAAGAGCGGGGCCTGTAGCTTGACATTTTAAATGCAGAATATCCTGATTGTGTGAAAGTTACAATTGCACTGGCTTTTGAAATATCGGAGAGCCTCCGGGCTGCATCACAAATTGAGTCGGAAAGGAAGCGGGAAGAATTGGTGTGCGCAATATCTCTGTTGTAACTATAGCCGTTTGCTTCTGTATAATCAATAATTTTCTGCATGTTACGAAGTGCTTCAACCGGATATTTTCCGACAGAGGTTTCACCGCTCAGCATCAGGGCATCGGCTCCATCTAATACGGCATTGGCAATGTCGGTAGCTTCAGCTCGTGTGGGCTCAAAATTGGTGATCATGCTTTCCATCATTTGTGTGGCTACAATGACCGGTTTGCCTTTGCTGATACATTTTCCGATAAGGGTTTTCTGAATCAGGGGGACTTTTTCGAATGATGTCTCCACGCCTAAATCTCCGCGTGCTACCATGATAGCATCGCTCCGGTCAATGATTTTGTCAATTTCTGTGAGGGCTTCGGGTTTCTCAATTTTTGAGATAATGGCCGTATTCATCCCTTTTCTTTGAATGATTTCACGTAGTTCATCCACATCAGCTGACCTCCTGACAAAAGAAAGCGCTATCCAGTCAACATGATGCGACAAGGCAAATTCGAGGTCTTTCAGGTCTTTTTCTGTCAGACACGGCAGGCTGGTCCTGGTATCCGGCAGGTTTACGCCTTTTTTGGATGAAATAAGGCCTCCGTTCAATACCTTTGCTTGGATAACTTTATTCTGACCTGCTGAAACTACCTGAAGTTTAATTTTCCCATCGTCCATCAGAATGACTTCTCCGGGTTTTACTTCCTTTGACAGATCAGGATAATTGACATACAATATCTTATCATTACTGAGGCAGGGTGTATCGGTTATTTCAATAATGGAACCTGTCTGTAGCAGAACGGATTGTCCTTCAACTTCACCTATTCTGAGTTTGGGGCCCTGAAGGTCAGCCATAATGCCGACCTGGGTTTGAAGTTCTTTGTTTAGTTCCCTGATTTGTTGAATGACTTTCACATGGTCGTCATGACTCCCGTGAGAAAAGTTCAGCCTGCAAATATCTACCCCTTCAAAGATGAATTGCTTTAAAACTTCTTTAGAGGAAGAAGCAGGACCGATTGTAACAATCGTTTTTACCTGAGAACGATTCTTTCTTAACAATTCTTTCATGTTTTTTATTTATTTCATTCTGAATGTGCCCTCATTAATCCTTGTCAATATACTCTGCAAAGGTATTTATTGTTTTTTAAACAGATTTTAAGCGAATGAAATTTTTTGACAGTAAGACCTCTATTGAACATCATAGCTGAAAGCGTATGGGTAAATTCAGCATAACCCTGACAGCTTTACCTTTTTGATAGCCGGGTGTCCATTTTGGCATGGCTTTAACCACTCTGACTGCTTCATTATCAAGCTCTTCTGAAACCCCTTTCAATACATTAACTGATGAAACTGAGCCATCTGTTTCAACTATAAAACTGACAATGACCAAACCCTGTATTTTATCTTTAATGGCAGACTGAGGATATTTAATTTCTTTTTTAAGATAGTCAGAAAGAGCTTTTTCCCCTCCCGGAAACTCAGGCATTTTTTCGACAACCATATTAGGTTCGTCTTTCGTTGAAAATGTATCGTTTTGAGCGGCTACATCAAAAAAGACAGCGACAAAAATCAACAGCAGCATTGCTTTCATAAAAGTAATTTTATGGTTAAAACGGTAAAAACAGATTCCGGTCAGGCCAGAATTTCAAACAAAGATAATCATTATCAGGGAATTAAAATCAAACAAGAACAAAGGGCAAAAAAATTTGAAATTAATTTACGGCTGAAAGGTTTTGGCTGACCAGACAGGCTTAAATTTGCAGGGACAAAAAAAATGCAATGCAGGATTTTATGGAGTTGTTAAAGATAATTCTCCCGGCTCTGCTGGTGTTTCTGACCTCATGGTATCTGATAAGGGAATTTTTACGAAAAGAAGAATCCAGGAGGATAGATGAACAAAAACGGCTGATAGGGAAGGATGCTTTAATGCTTAGGATGCAGGCATACGAGAGGCTGATATTGCTTATGGAAAGGATTTCGCCTGCCGCTGTTGTGTTGCGTTTAAGTAAAAACAATCAGACTGCCAAAGACCTTCATTTACAGTTAATCGGGACGGTCAAAGCTGAATTTGAACATAACATTGCCCAACAGCTTTACGTTTCAAAGGAAACCTGGCAGATGGTAGTTGCCTCAAAAGAAGAAACAGTCAGGCTTTTCAACATGTCGAAAGAAAAATGCAAGGAGAATGACAATGCCATTTTGCTGGCCAAAATCATTTTATCTGACTGTCAACCGACTCAGGATTTGATTTCCAAAACCATCGACCTGATAAAACAAGAGGCACAAAAACTTTTTTAAGACTTTTTTTGTAATATAATGAAAATCAAAAAGTTGTATTTAATAGCTATTGCTTTGCCCATCCTGTTCCTGCTGGTTTCATGTAGTCAGTATTTGGTAACGGGATATGAAGCACTGCAGGTTCAGCATGCAACCAAGATTGAAATTGACGCTATTATTCAGCCCTATAAAACAGAGATTGACCGGGAAATGAACGAAGTCATCGGATATTCAGGCATGGAAATGAAGACAGGCTTCCCTGAGGGTTTGCTCGGTAATTTTGTTTCCGACCTGATGCTTTCTTCCGTCAGAAAAGATTTTAAAGAGAATGGTGAAAGACTTTTTTCACTGACCAACAACGGGGGTCTCAGGCGACCCTTACCTGTCGGAGAGATTACAAGAAAAGTTGTTTTCGAAATAATGCCATTTGATAATCAGGTAGTTGTCATAAAGTTAGACAGCCAGTTGATGGATAAGCTATTTAACTATATTATTAATGGTGATGAAATGGCCATTGGAGGATGCCGCCTGACTTATCGTTCGGGTCAATTGGTTAAAGCAGAGATCAATGAAAAAGAGTGGGACAGAAGCAAATCGTATTTTCTGGTTACTACAGATTATCTGGCAAATGGCGGGAGTGGAATGGAGTTTTTAAAAAGTGCTGAGACGGTGTGGCATACAGGAATATTGCTGCGGGATATGATTATTCAATATATTGCTGATAATCAGTCGAAAGAGATAAAAGTAGAATCAAAGGAAGATGGCAGAATCACAATTGATTGACCGGAGAGAGTTTTTGGATGTTGGGCTAAAGTTTGGGATTGGAACTTTAGCTCTCGGGCTTGTGCCATCTTTGCTGAAGGCATCCGGTGAGCCGGAAGGATTGCTGATTCTTCATACCAATGATGTTCACAGCCGGATAGAACCATTTCCGATGGATGGAGGAAAATTTCAGGGGAAGGGAGGTTTTTCGGCAAGAGCAGCCATGATTGATGAACTCAGAAAGAAACACCGGAATGTTCTGTTGTTTGATTCCGGAGACATTCTGCAGGGAACGCCTTATTTCAACCGTTATCATGGTGCGCTTGAGTTCAGACTGATGTCGGAAATGGGATACAATGGAGCCTGTATCGGAAATCATGATTTTGATGCCGGCATTGAAAATCTTGCTCATCTGGCAGAATCAGCAACTTTTCCTTTGATTTGTTCAAATTATGAGGTGAAAGGAACGCCACTTGAAGGGAAGGTGAAGTCATATGCAGTGTTTAAGACAGGAAAAATTAAAACAGGGGTTTATGGTCTGGGGATTGAGCTGAATGGTCTTGTGCCGGAGCAGTTGTATGGAGGAATCAGGTATCACAATCCTGTGGAAAGAGCAGTCTGGGCAGAGGAAATTCTTAAAAAGGAAGAAAAGTGCGATTTTATCATTTGTCTTTCCCATTTAGGGTTCAGATATGAAAATTCAAAGGTCAGCGATGTGGTAATAGCCCGAGAAACATCTTTTACTGATCTGATTTTAGGAGGCCATACCCACACTTTTATGCAAAAGCCCGAGGTTGAGGAAAACCTTAAGGGAAAAAGTGTTTATGTCTTTCAGAATGGATGGGGTGGGGTATATCTGGGATGTATAGAGGTCGGGAAGGGCACAAAAGATTCAAGTGAACTTAAGGTATTAAATTCATTATCTGTATGTTAAGTTTTTGTAAAAAAAATGAAGATTTTTTTTCACATTTGGTGAAAAACTCGACCTTTATAGTTTGGAAATTAATTAAGGAATTCAAAAATAAAACAACTTTATGAGCGAAAAGTACATTGAAGTCTGGGAAAAATGTCTTGAGATTATTAAGGATAACGTAACGTTACAGAGTTTCAAAACATGGTTCAAACCCATACAGCCGGTTAAAATGGAAAATGATGTACTGACCATACAGGTGCCCAGCTTGTTCTTCTATGAATGGCTGGAAGAACATTATGTAAATCTGCTCAGAAAAACCATAAAAAAAGTCATTGGCCCGAATGCAAAACTTGAATACAATATAGTGGTAGAAAACAGTTCTGAAAACAAACAGCAACGGACAATCAACATGCCGGCTTCAGAGCTCGGGAAAGATGAAGGTATGGAAGTTTCCATGCCATTGAATATCAGCAACAGCATTAAAAATCCATTCATCATTCCTGGTCTGAAAAAAGTTAAAGTTGATCCGCAGCTTAACAACAATTTTTTGTTTGAAAACTTTATTGAAGGCGAATGCAACCGTTTGGCCCGATCAGCCGGACTGTCCATTGCCTCAAAGCCCGGTGGAACAGCTTTTAATCCGTTGTTTATTTATAGTGGAGTTGGATTGGGGAAAACACATCTTGTTCAGGCTATTGGCAATGAAATACGTAACAATTTTAAAAACAAGGTGGTATTGTATGTTCAGGCCGAACAATTTGCCAATCAATATTATGATTCTGTCAGAAATAACATCATCAACGATTTCATTAATTTCTACCAGATGATAGATGTGTTAATTGTGGATGATGTTCAGTTTTTTGCAAACAAGGAAAAAACACAGGATATTTTCTTTCATATCTTCAACAGCCTCCACCAGAACAGCAAGCAATTAATATTGACCAGTGACACTGCTCCCAAAGATATGAAAGGTCTTGAAGAGCGGCTGCTTTCCCGTTTCAAATGGGGATTGTCCACCGAAATTCAGAAACCTGACTTTGAGACCCGCATTTCCATACTTGAAAATAAAATGCACGCCAACGGAATAACCCTGCCAAAAGATGTGGTTGAATACATTGCCTATCACGTAACCTCCAGCATACGCGAACTTGAGGGGAGTCTGATTTCCATTCTGGCGCAATCTTCTTTCAACAAGCGTGAAATTAATGTCAATCTGGCAAAAGATATTCTGAAGAGCTTTATTAAAAAGTCGTCCAAGGAGCTTACCATTGAACACATTCAGCGGCTGGTAGGCGAACATCTGAATGTTTCCATTGAAGAGATTAAGTCAAAAACAAGGAAGAGAAATATCGTTCAGGCACGACAGATTTCCATGTATTTTGCCAAAAAGCTCACAAACAGTTCGTTGTGTGTAATCGGAAAGCATTTCGGGAGCCGCGACCATTCTACGGTGATTCATGCCTGTCAAACCGTAGATGATCTGAAAGACAGCGATCCGGAATACAATGCAAAACTGAATGAAATTCAGAAACTTATCATGATAAATCTGGGTTAGAACACTCAGGGGCAGGGGATATTTGCCTCCACTCTTTTCCCATCAACCTTTTTAACAATAAAGGCATTTTTTATTCCCATTTCAACAATGTCTTTTTTGAAACGGCAGGCATCTTCAAGCTTATCGAAACGGCCTATCATCAGCCTGATGGATTGATTGACTGTATCGATATTCATGTTGATCAGGGAAGGTGCATATCGGGAAAAACTGAAATTTTTAAAGTATCCTATCTGAACTTCATACTTTTCACCTGAAATACCGGAAGTAAAAATCGGACCTGCTGTCTGAGTATCTTCAAGCTGTTTGTTATATGCCAGCACAGACAGGCTGTCAATAACTTTTTTAAGCTGTTGGTTTTCTGTTCTCAGGCTATCTGTCAGTTTCAGGTCAACACTGTGTTTTTGCAGGCTAAACCTCCATTGACCGTTTCCCTGATAAAACTGAAAATAAATAAAGAAACTTGCAGTAGTAAGAAAAAGAATGATAAAGATGGCAAGCAGGATGTAGAGACCTTTCCCGTTCGAAGTTTCTTCATCCAATTCTTCTTCATGGTTATCATTTATCTCAGAAAGAATCTCACTTTCAGGTTCAAACTTCCTGTTTTCAGTCATTTTTTACTGTTTTTGGCATTTTTAAATTGTGTTAAAAATAATAAATACCTCATAACTGCTTTCCATACGATATGCATATTTTTGTTTACAAGTTGAATATCACTTCTGTAAACGAATAGGATATGTTTAAGCAGACAAAAGTTTTAATCAAACAGATGGATGAGTACCTCGATGCCGTAAGTCAGTCGGGTATTTTGTTCAATCTGGCTATCAATGAATTTTTAAAGAATGAATATGAGCGGTTTAATGTTCATTTGCTTTCATTGACAGAAGCGGAACATCAGGCAGATAAACTGAAGCGGAAAATTGAAAATGATCTGTATGTCCATTCCCTGATTCCTGAGTACAGAGGAGATGTCATGCGACTACTGGAAAGGCTTGATGAAATTATCGACACAGCAAAAGAAGTGGTGGTCAATTTTGATATTGAAAGACCAGTCATCATGAACGATATGACAGAAATGTTTTCCGGGCTTGCCGATATTGCCTGTAAAGCAGTTGATTCAACGGTTTCAGCTGCAAGAATGTATTTTAATCATCCTTCTCAGATCAGAGACCATCTGCACAAAATATATTTTTACGAGAAGGAAGCCGATCATTTATCAGATAATCTGAAACGAAAGATTTTTAATCATCCCACACTGGAGCTCAGTCATAAAATGCATTTGAGATATTTTGTTGCCCGTACCGATTTGCTTGCAGATACAGCCGAATCGGCAGCCGATATGCTTTCTGTGTATTCGATAAAGCTAAGTGTCTGATTACATGATTGTTATTTATCTGTTTTGCGGGTTTTTACTGGGATGGTCGCTGGGAGCCAACGATGCAGCAAATGTGTTTGGGACAGCTGTGGGTACGCGAATGATATCTTTCCGTAAGGCAGCCTTCATTTGTTCTTTTTTTATCGTGCTTGGTGCTGTTTTGGGCGGTAGTGGAACCACGGAAACCTTAAACTCACTCGGGCAGATAACCAATATCCGGGCTGCTGCTCTTGCTGTTTTTATTGCTGCCCTCACCGTTTTCGGCATGACCTGGCTTCGTCAGCCGGTTTCTACCTCGCAGGCTATTGTCGGTTCAATAATCGGATGGAATCTGGCGATGCAGCTTCCTCTTAAAAGTGAACCTGTGATAAAAATCTTTTCCACCTGGATTATTTGCCCGCTTTTATCTGCATTGATTACTATCATTATTTATCTGGCCGCAAGGAAATTTATCTTTAGCAGGCCTGTCAATCTTTTTAAAAGGGATGCTTACATCAGAATGGCTTTGCTGGTGGCAGGAGCTTTCGGAGCTTACAGCCTTGGTGCCAACAATATTGCTAATGTCATGGGTGTTTATGTCAATTCTGTTAAATTTGAGGATATCAAGGTGTTGAATGTAACCATCTCATCATTGCACCAGCTTTATTTTCTGGGAGGACTTTCGATTGCTGCAGGCGTATTTTCATTTTCAAAGAGAGTGATGATGACAGTTGGTAAAAATATTTTCCATTTATTGCCGGAGCATGCTTTTATTGTAGTCTTCAGCCAATCAGTTGTTTTATTTCTTTTTTCTTCCAGTCGGTTGTCCGACATGATGATAAGCATTGGTTTACCGCCATTCCCGCTTGTACCTGTTTCAAGTACGCAGGCTGTTATAGGTGCTGTTTTGGGCATAGGACTGATGAAGTCGGTGGCAAGCCTTAAATTCAGGATTCTTGGCGAAATTGCCTTAAGCTGGGTTTTAACCCCACTGGTCAGTCTTTGCCTGACTTTCGTCACATTAAAAATCTTTGGTTTTTAATCCTAATTTGATGTTGTAAAGAGTCAGATTCGTTTACATGTTAATTGTTTTCAGGGAGTGTTTTAGCCCCCAAATAAGTCGGACAGAAATATAGTCAGAAATCTATAAAATTGTCCAAATGAAAAAGAGTACTTCTAGCAAAGAAGAGAAGCTTCAGAAAGAATTGGTTATTATTTTGAATTGCCAAGAATTTTGTTGTATCTGTTCATGTCGGTAAAGAGTTTCAGGGCTTCTGCTATATCCTGATCGTAGGCAAGGTTGAAAATGATTCTTCCTTTCTGAAAATAATATCTTGAAACTATTTCATTTTCAATAAGTTGAGTAATGTCTTTTTTGTATCGTATGAGGTCATTGTTTTTTTCTTCATTCAGACGGGCTTTTAATTCTTCATATTGGTTTTTCACTAAATCAAAATGATTTTCATTTTCGGCTTTCTTTTTAAAATCTTCAAGTGATTTTTCTGCAGCAGTCTGATAGGAGAATTTACTATCCCTGACAAAAGCCATAAATTCGTCATAATCAGCAGCAGAAATATGAAACTGATCGGGAGCGGGAATAGTATTGTGTTTGAGCCTGTAATTGGTGGCAAAATCGAAAATGACATTATCGCGGAGAAGAAAATTAATAATCTCTGGGGTAGTGTCTTTTCCGGTCTGAATATCGGGGAAAATACCTTTCCCATCATATACAGGCCGTCCGTTTTTTGTGTAAAACTTTGAGATAAGGGAATCAGGGACTTTGATAGCCTTTCCATCCGTTCCTTTGTGGGCATAATCTATTTCCTGTATGCATCTGCCACTTGGGATGTAGTATTTGGCAGTAGTAACTTTCAGCTGAGAGTTGTATGGGAGAGGGCGGGGAGTCTGAACAAGACCTTTTCCGAGGGTTCTTTTTCCAATAATGACAGCCCTGTCGAGATCCTGCATGGCTCCGGATAATATTTCAGATGCTGATGCTGAGTTTTCATTTACCAGAAAAATCAAGGGCATTTTGGTGTCGAGGGGATGTTCATAGGTACGGTATTCCTTGTCCCATGAAGATACTTTGCCTTTTGTGCTGACAATCAGTTGTCCTTTTTCGGTGAATAGACCGGCTATTCTTACCGCTTCAATGAGTAATCCGCCCGGATTTCCCCTCAGGTCGAATACAAGACCTTTCAGTTTGCCTTTTTCATTCATTTTACTGATAGCTTCCCTGATGTCTTCATAAGAATTTTCCTTGAAAGAGGAATGAAGCAGGTAGCCGATGCTGTCGTTGAGCATTCCATAGTAAGGAATATTGGGTACTTTTATTTTATCTCTTTTAATGGTAATCAGGGTATCGCCTTTTCCTTTGCGTTCGACCAACACCTTAACTTCTGTTTCCGGTTGGCCTTTTAGCAGGGATGTTACATCGGAGGTAGAAAGTCCTTTCACACTTTTACCATCCACTTCTTTGATGATGTCGCCAGCCATCAGACCCGACAGATGGGCAGGTGCATTTTCATAAGGCTCGGTAATCTGAACATAATCGCCACGTTTTGAGATCATTGCCCCAATGCCTCCATAGCTGCCGGTGGTCAGAAAACGGGCATCTTCCATTTCACTTTCGGGATAATAGACGGTATAAGGGTCAAGAGTTTTCAGCATGGCGTCAATAGATGTTTTTACCAGCTCGGCAGGGTTCAGCTCATTGACGTAATAGGTATTGAGTTCTTTAAACAGCGCCACATAGATTTCAAGTTGTTTGGCAATTTCAAAAGCATTTTCATCGGCAGGCTGGGTTTGTTTTGCTTTTCTGCTATCTTTAGTCTGTGCCTGAGCGTGAGGAAGGTAAGATGAGAATAATCCCAGAAAAAGGAGTATCAGAATAAAACGTTTCATGGATAAAAAGTTTAAAATTGAAAAAAGCGATTTTATGTTAACAAGAATAATGCAACACCCGGTAAAAAGCTTATAAAATATTCGAAGCCAACTCGGCAAGAATCGATCTTTCTCCTTTTTCCATGGTGATGTGCGCATAGAGTTCCTGTCCTTTCATTCTGTCAATCAGGGTGGTAAGTCCATTGCTGCGGGAATCAAGATAAGGGGTATCAATCTGATACGGGTCGCCCGTGAAGACCACCTTAGTCCCTTCTCCCGCACGGGTGATGATGGTTTTAACCTCATGAGGAGTGAGGTTTTGTGCTTCATCGACAATAAAATATACTTTTGAGAGGCTTCTGCCACGAATATAGGCAAGTGGTGTGATGACCAGTTTTTCGTTTTTCATCATATCATTGATGCGTGCAAATTCCTGCGACTCCTCCTTAAACTGGTGTTTGATAACGGTAAGGTTATCAATCAGTGGTTGCATGTAGGGGTCGAGCTTGGTTTTTATATCCCCCGGCAGAAAACCCAGATCACGGTTAGATAATGGAATAATTGGCCTTGCCAGCAGAATTTGTTTATAATCTTTTCTGACTTCAAGTGCAGCGGCAAGTGCCATCAGGGTTTTGCCGGTACCGGCTTTACCGGCCAGCGTTACCAGACTAATGGCAGGATTCATCAACGCATTAAGGGCAAAAGCCTGCTCGGCATTTCGTGGAGTAATGCCATAAGCTCGTACCTTTTCTACCAATCTCAGGCTATTGCTTTCTTTATGATAAACCGTCAGGATGCTTTTAACTCCATTTCTGACAATAAAATATTCATTGGGATAACATTCAATATGTAATCCGCTTTCTTCTACGGTAATGAAGCCATCTTTATAGATTTTGTCAATAATTTCACTCGGGACATGTTCTATCAGGTTTTTACCCCTGTACAGTTCATCAATGTCTTTAACTTTTCCGGTTTCATAGTCCTGAGCGTTGAGGCCTATGCTTTTCGCTTTCATTCTCAGGTTTATATCCTTGGAAACCAGAATTACAGTATGTTCCTTTTCTTTTTTGGAAAGATTATTGGCGACTGAAAGAATACGGTGATCAGGCTTGTCTTCCAGAAAAACCTTACGCAACGATTCTTCCATGACGGTATCGGTGCTGATAATCAGGCGTCCGCCATCAGGCAACTCTACTCCATCACTGCTGATTCCCTCGGTGAACAGTTTATCGAGCTCACGAATAAATTCCCTTGCATTGAAATTAATGATTTCATTGCCCCGTTTAAACTTATCAACTTCTTCAAGGAGTGTGATGGGAATGACGACAATATTGTCCTGAAAGGAATAAATACTTTGAAAATCGTGAAGTACTACGTTGGTATCGAGGACAAAAATCTTGTAACTTTTCTTCTTTTTTGCCATTATTTCTTTCGAATGAAATTTAAAATTTCGGGCAAGTTATTAATATCTTCAGTGTAGGGAGTGCTTAATTTTTCACAAAGAGGTTGATAATACTTGATTTTAAGTCGATATATTGTTGAATGGAATTGAATTTCTTTATGTTATAAATCAGCTTTCTGATAATCTGCCTTGCCATGTGTTCCTTGCTATCATCGTGTTTTCAATTTGTTGGATGATACTTTCAACAGGTGTGTTTTGCCATGGACTTACTTCGAGATAGCGTGGAGGAACTTCAGCGACAAGCCTTTCAATATAAATGACAGGGTTTAAGCGTTCGAGAAAGCTGATGATCAGATCAATATATTCTTCCTTGCTGAAAAGCCTGAAATCATCAGGATTTAAGCGGTACCATTCAGCCATGGCTGTGTTTTTCAGAATTTGCAACTGGTGAATTTTTAATATCTGAAGAGGAAGACGGGACAAAACAGTGGCTTCTTCCAGAATCATTTCATCAGACTCACCCGGGAAACCAAGAACGATATGACCACATACCATTAATTTTCTATGCCTGAGCTCTTCAAGTGTATGTAGGGTCGTCTCAAAATCATGTCTGCGGTTCATTTTTTCAAGTGTTGAATTAAAACAGGATTCAATACCGATTTCAACCACAACATAATAGCTTTCAGAAAGCATGGCAAGATAATCCATGACTTCTTCTTCCAAGCAATCCGGCCTCGTACTGATGGCAATTCCTGAAATTCCCGGAGTTGATAGTGCTTTTCCATATTTGATTTTCAGGTCTTTTAGAGAAGAATAGGTGTTGGTGTAGGATTGAAAATAAGCAATGTTGAAAGTTTCGTCTCTGTATTTTCCCGCATTGAAACGTAATCCATTGGTTAGTTGCACTGAAATATCTTCGTTTTCCCGGCAGTAAGCAGGGCTAAAGGCTTCATTGCTGCAATAGATACAACCCCCTTTTCCTTTGGTCCCGTCACGGTTTGGGCAGTTGAAACTGCCATCAACAGGAATCTTCCTGAATCGTTTACCATATTTTGCCATAAAATAGCCTGAATAGGAATTGAAGGGCTTTATTCGATTATCCTTATGATGAAAAGTCATTGCAGGAAAAGTTTATGGACATGAATAGTAAACCGGCAGAATGAAATTTGATAATAAATAAACATCTTACAGGATATCAAACAGATAGCATGATTTTACTCATTATTTCAGAGGCTTTTCCCTGCAGGAAAATATCAGTGATGGAATTGGAAAAGCGGGAAGGCTCGGTATTAATTTCGATAATGGTAGCTCCGTTTTGTTTGGCATAATACGGTATATTGCATGCCGGCATGACCTCACCGGTAGTGCCTATGACCAGCACCACATCGGCTTTGACGGCAAGTTGAAACGAGTCGGAGCCGGCTGGTTCAGGAATCATCTCGCCAAAAAACACAAAATCAGGTTTGAGTAAGCTATGGCAGGTATCGCAAAGAGGTATTGCTTGCTGATAAACAATTTCCCGGGTATATATTTTTCCGCAGCCCATACAGACCAGTTGCCTTGTATTCCCATGAAATTCGATCACCTGTTTATTCCCGGCTTCAAAATGAAGATTGTCAATATTTTGTGTAATGACATACTTTAAAATCCCCTTTTTTTCCAATTCTGCTAATGCTATATGAGCCGGATTGGGTTTTGCCTGTCCGAAATAATCATAAAAGATTTCTTTAATGACCTTCCATGCCTGAGGTGCATGAGAGAAGAAGTAAGAAATATCAAGGCAGGAAGGATCATACCGGTTCCATAGCCCGTCTTTCCCTCTGAAAGAAGGTATTCCGCTTTCCACTGAAATGCCTGCACCTGTAAAAGCAATTAAAAACTGAGATTTTTTGATTTTTTCTGCAGCCTCATTGATTAGGTTTTGCATATTGCTTTTTTGATTAGCTGCAAATGTAAGCCGTATTGAATGAAATCAGTATTTGTTGAAATGGTGAAGAGGAGTACTTCTGAAAAATCAGTTCACACAAAAATACGTAATTTCCGAATGGGAAAACTCGCCTTTGTTGGTTTTCAGGTTGATGACAAATAATTCCTGAAGAAGGCAAAGCTCAAGCTTTTTGCTTTGCTTGTCATCATTTTTAGTATTCCCTTGATTTACTTTCATTTGTCTAATTTTGAATTCTTAATAAGGAGCTAAGGGAAGGTGGAGCAGATATATCTTTTGACCTGAGCATTAAATTTTGTGAAGTGAAAGGATCGCTACTTCGGTTATCATGATTTAAGAGACCGGAAATACCTTTTGCCGCCTGACTTGAAAAATTGTTAAACAGATTGATCTTCTGGTGGTTAATGTTGTTTCCGGTTTTGTTGTCAAAGAAAGACTGAGCTTCTAAAGTAACCGGTGTTGTTTCCGGTGTCAGTCCTTCTTCGTTAGGATTTTCGCTGGGGTAAATAATGCTGACTGCTGTGCCATTGACCACATTATTTGTCGTGATTACGCTTAAAACAGCTTGATTACCAATAAGATAAATACCCGATTCTGCCGGATTCTCAATTTGATTTCCTCTGATAATTGCTTTTGTGGAAGTGGAAATGGCAGAGAACTCGCTGTTTTTGTAAATGTAGTTGTTTAATATCACAGCATCTTTTGCGTTGCTGAGAATTGCTTCACACCCGGTATTGATTAAAAAGTTGTTTTCGATAATCGAATTCTTTGCCTGTGCTGACAGAAAAATTCCCGACATTAATGAATTGATAATCTTGCAATTACGAATGATAACATGGTCAGCATTGACATAAATTCCACCAATTAATTCGCCTGATAAATTACCAAAGGTAATCCCGTCAATCACGGTACCTGATCCATTAATTAAAAGCAGGTTTTCAGAGCAGTTTGAAAAGGTGATGATGGATTCGGCAGTATTTTCTGTTTTATCGGTTCGGAAACCTTTTCCTGCCTGTTTTCCAATCAGTACCAGTTTTTTCGAAATCACAAAGAAATCGTTGTCGTACCAGCCTTCATCAATCAGAAGGGTGTCGCCTTCATCGGCCTGCCTGACAGCAAGCGAAATTTTATTAAAAGTGACTGAGTTTTCTGATTGATAAGCATTCAAAGATACCAGATGGATTTTTCCGAAAGAGGAGATTGAAATAAAAATAAATGTCAGAATAAGCAACTTTTTCATCAGGCAGTTTTTAGATGTTGCAACCATATTCTGACATTTATTTCGTGAATGATTCATTAGTTACTTTTTTTACAGGCTTTTTGTAACAGTCAGCGCAAAAAAGTTTTCTTTCCGGTCGAGTCGCCACTGGCAGGCAAGATCACCTTTCTGCACCCAGAGGTTTTTCTGACTTTTAACAAACCTTCTGTTCAGATCTCTGACAACACTTTTATAGTCTGCCAGGTTTTTGTTGATAATGGTGAACTTTTCACATTTCCCTTTTGAATCGAAATAAAAATAGATGATAATGTTGCCTGTGAAGTTGGAATATTTCAGGATAAACTGCTCTTCTTCAGAGACATCCTGAATGACACCAAAATCAAACTCTTTTTTCAGATCGTTAATGATCTTGCTCTTGCTTTGCCCAATATAGTTTTGAGCAGACAGACTGAAAAAAGTTGTCATCAACATGGTAGTTAACAATAACATTTTGGTTTTCATAGCATAGTGTTTAATGGTTACCTTAATAAATGAACTCTTCCTTTCATGAATCTCTTTTCGCTGTTGACCATTGTTATTGTTACTTCATAAATATAGATTCCTTCCATACAAACCTCGCCCATATATGTACCATCCCATCCTTCATGAATGTTGTCTGATTCAAAAATCTTTTCACCCCAGCGGTTATAAATTTTCATGTTGTAGCCATATTCAGCATAACCGAAACCAATTGGAGAAAAGACATCGTTTTTCCCGTCATTATTGGGAGTGAAGGCATTGGGCATCCAGATTTGTCCCATGGTATCGATCTGGATAATTTTAGTACGTGTAAGGGTATCAGCACATCCGTATTTACTGACAGCTATCAGTGTTACATCGTGAAATCCGGGCTCGTTAAAGATAACTGATGTGTTTTCGATAGTGTCGGTAAATTCATTGTCAATGAACCATTGATAAGAGCTTCCATTGACGGTGAGGTTGACCAGATTAACCTTGGCTTTTGGCAGATATGCCGGAGTGGGTGATACCTCAAAATATATGCTTGGTTTTGGATGAACATTGATAATTTCCTTTTTGAAAATAGCATTACTACCCCTGCTGTTTGAGGTGATAAGGGTTACTGAAAATAATCCGGGAATTTTGTATTCATGAACAGGGTTTTGTTCTCTCGAAGTTTCGCCATCGCCAAAATACCAAAGCCAGTCGGTAGCCATCAGTGATTTATCTGTAAAGCTGACTTTCAGTGGCATACAACCTTGTTCAACATTGTAAGTGAATTCGGATTTTGGATAAGGAGGAGCAATGATAACCATCTTGATGCTTGTGTCGTAGCAATGCTGGGTAGAGACTACCAGACGCACTTCATAGGTGCCTGTATCTCTAAAAGTATAGCTGATATTGTTGGAAGTCTTGACAACCCTGTCTTCTCCGAAAGTCCAGTGATGAATCAATCCGGCAGGACTTAAACTGCTGAAAGTGAAAGTCATATCGGGATATTCTGAATAATATTTATCAGCAGTAAATTCAGCAGTAGGAGTTTCCCAAGCCTTGATATTGCGAAACATGGTGAAAGTATCGGAGCAGCCAAGGTAGTTGGAGACCCTTAATTTTACAGAATATTCCCCGGGATTGTTGTAGATATGAACAGGATTTTGTTCAGAAGAAGTATGTCCGTCACCAAATTCCCAGTTCCAGAAAGAAGCATTTTTTGACATATCGGTAAACTTCGTTACCACCGGAACACAACCACTGTCAGAGGTATTGAAGAGTGCCTGAGGGGAGGGATATACTTTGATGTTGCTTTCAAAAGTATGAGAGCAGCCGTATTGAGACTGAACGGTGAGTCTGACTTTGTAATTCTGAATGTTACCATTGGATAAGAAAACATGGGCAGGTTCTTGCAAGGTAGATGTGACCCCATCACCAAAGTTCCAATGGTAAGAGTCGGCAATGATAGATTGGTTGGTAAAGTTGACGATAACGGGGTCACACCCTTGCAATTTGTCGGCTGTGAAGGAAGCCAGAGGCGTTGGATGCACGGTTACAGTTTTTCTTGCTGTGTCAAAACAGTTGTGCTTGCTGATGGCAAAAAGAGTTACTTCATAACTGACATCCTGGAAAAAGTAGTTGGTATAAGTAGCATTTGGATGGATGGAGGAGGATGTCTGGCCATTTCCAAGATTCCAGAAGTAATCTGATGCTCCGGTTGACTGATTGATGAAACTAACAGCGGAAGGACTGCAGGTACTGGCAGATGAAATGTTGAAGTTAGCCACAACCTGCCTGAAAACCTTGATGTTGGTCTGAGCTGTATCGGAACAACCGATATTGTTGATGGCAACAAGTTTAACTTCATAGTTGGTGTCTTGCTGTACAGATCCCGTGAAGGTGTAGTTGAGGTTGGTAGATGTAGCGACTTTTTTGCCTTCGACAAACCACTCAAAAATGCTGGAGTTGTGGCTGTTGTTGTAGAAATTAACCGTTAGCGGAGCACATCCTGAATCAATGCTGGTAATGATGTCAGCCGACTGAACCGGATGAATAAGTATATTTTGTGTGGCAGTGTCCCCTAAACAACCGTAAGTTGAACTGCCTGAAAGCTTTGCGTTGAAAAGGAAAGCTGATGGGCTGTTGTTGATGTAAGCATGCGATGGATTGTTACTGTTTGAAGTGCTGCCATCTCCAAATTCCCATTTCAAATTATCGAGATGAACGCTGTTATTGGTGAAAAATACTTCTACCCCTGAACAGGTTTCGTAAGTAGATGCGGCAAATGAAATAATGGGTTTAGGATGAACGGTAATAGTTTTTGAAATTGTGTCGCTGCAACCATAACTGTTGATGGCAGTCAGGCTTACCAGATAAGTGGTGTCTTTTGTCAATGATGGCATAAATGTTACCGTATCACTTATATTACCTGAAATTTTCTGGTTACCGTAGTTCCAGACAAAATTCATCGAATTAATCGTTTTATTGTCGTTGGGTTGGCTAAGGTTACTGAATATGACCTCTTTGCCACAATCATTTTTATTGTTGAATGAAAATGCTGCCTGTGGTTTGCTGAACACAACCAATTGTTTTTCAAAGGAATCCTGACATCCAAAGGAATTCATGCCGTATAAAACTACTCTGTATTTTTTCTCTCCCGAAGATGCTGATTTATAAATTGTTGATGTATCTTTGGCTGAGGAATATTTAGAGTTGCCCAGATCCCAGAAATAATACATTTTGTTTTGCGGATCATGTGCTTGGCTGGTATTGACAAAAGTTGCTTTCAGTTCAACACAGGCTGATGTATCAGCCACATAGAAACTAACCTCAGGTTTGGGGTTGACGCTAAGGTCGAAAGTAGCTGTTGAACTACACCCATATTCATCAGTAGCTATCAGTTTTGAGGTATAACTGACCGTTTGGTTCTGGAAGTTGTCGTAAGTGGCTGCAGGATTGGTATTCGTGCTGGAGTCACCGTTTCCGAAATACCATTTATAAGTCATTTTACTTAATGAAGTGCCCTGACTATTCGTGGTGTTATTGGTAAATTTTACAGTCAGCGGACTACAGCCTGAATTTTTATCAACAGTAAATGCAGCTACCGGGCCAGGATGAACTTTAATATACTGAGTATCAGCACTGAAACAACCATGTTCAGAATACCCTGTCAACACTACCCTGTAAATGGTGTCTTTTCCCTGCACCGGATTGAACACCACAGAAGTATCTCTTTTGGTTGAGGTGATGCCGTTCCCGAAATTCCAGTTGAAATTCATAATGTAAATACTTCCGGTATCTTTAGGACTGGAAATGTTGGTAAAGTTGACAGTCAGAGGGCCGCAGCCTTCTTTTGTGCTGCAAACAAAGCTGACTTTAGGTTGCGGAAATACTACTATTGATTTGGTAACTGAATCTTTACAACCGTGTTCACTATATCCGACAAGTTTTACCTGATAAAGGGAGTCATTTGTTTTTGAATCCGTAAAAGTGTAATTGAAATCCAGTGTTATGCCTTTTTGTTGATTGTTGACAAACCATTTGAAATCCATAATGTTGATGCTCCCTGTGTCTTTTGGTGAGGATTGGTTGCTGAATTTTACATTCAGAGGAGTACATCCCGAAGTGTTATCGCCTGAAAAAGCGACTAATGGTTTTGGATAGACTTTTATGGAGGAGGTAAAGGTATCAGAACAATTATGTTCACTGAATCCAATCAGGGTTATATTGTATGTTTTATCATAATCGGAGTTATTGAAGTAATAGGTCTGAGGATGTAAGGCTGTTGAATTGCCGCCATTTCCCAGGTCCCAGAGAAAATTCATGATATAAATGCTTCCTGTGTCGTGAGGAGTTGAAATATTATTAAAGTTTACCTGAAGCGGGTTGCAGCCTTCACTGGCGTTGGTCAGGAATTTTACAGTCGGCTTGGGATAAACGGTTATGGTTTTAGTTGCTGAATCTTTACATCCATGTTCACTGATGCCGGTTAATTTTACGTTATAATTGGTGTCTTTTGTCAGTGAAGCCATAAAGGTTGAAGAGGAATTGACAGCATTTGAAGAATTGCCGTTATCAAAATTCCATATAAATGACATCATGTTGATGTTCCCTGTGTCTTTGGGCGATGACTGGTTGGTGAAGCTAACCTGTAAGGGTGCACATCCTTTTGTAATATTGAGGGTGAAATTCACATAAGGGGTGGGGAAAACGGTCAGTTTCTCAGAACTTTCACCATAACAACCGTTTGAATTAATGGTTTTCAACCAGACCGTATAGGTAGTATCCTTCGAGTTAGATGCCAAAAATGAAACCTGTGTGTCTTTTGCTGTTGAAGTTATTCCATTCCCGAAATTCCATTGATAGCTCAATCCTGAAGTTGAGCTGTTGGCTCCTTTGTGCGGAGTGGAAAGATTGGTAAAGCTGACATTCAAAGGTCCGCAACCACTGTTTGTATTTACGCTGAATTTTGAGACAGGATGGGGATAAACAGTTACAGAAGAACTGAAAGAATCTTTGCAACCATGTTCTGAAATACCTGTCAATTTAACGTAATAAGTGGTATCTCCATATTCAGAAGAATTGAAGTTGACTGAATTATGAACACTTGTAGAAGTAATGCCGTTCCCGAAATTCCACACAAAGCTCATCATATTGATATTTCCGGTATCTTTCGGGCTAGAATTATTGGTAAAAGAAACCGTCAGAGGACCGCATCCTTTATTGTAATCCTGATTGAAAACGACAAGCGGTTTTGGATAAATACGGATTGATTTACTCACAGAATCGATACATCCGTATTTGCTTTTTACAGTAAGCTTTACCAGATAAGTTGTATCTTTAGTCTGTGAAGGTTGATATTGAATAACTTCATCTTTATTTGTAGAGGTTTTTCCGTTGCCAAAATTCCATAAGAAGCTTAAGTCAGAAACAAAAGACCCTGTATCGCGTGGTTTGGAGTTGTTGGTAAATGCAATCATGGCCGGACCGCATTGGGCAGTATCTGTTGGCGTAAAATCAACAAACGGCAGCGGATTGACATGAACAATACTGAAACTGGTGTCGGAGCAGCCATGGATCGAATACACTATCAGTTTTACCTGATAAGCTGTATCGGTGAATTTGGCTGAGCTGAATTTGATGATGGGATTGGCTGCTGTCGATGTTGTTCCATTTCCGAAGTCCCAGTAGTAAGTAAGTGAGCTGTTGCTTCCGGAACCATTGGAATTACTGTTGTTTGTAAATGTAACCTCAAGAGGTTCGCAACCATTTGATGTGTTTTGACTAAATGCTGATACAGGGTCTGAATGTACTGTTATCCTGACAGAATGAGTGTCTGAACAGGAATGTTCGGTATATGCTGTAAGTATGACTTTATAAATAGTATCTCCTGACTGATTATTTACGAATGTTGATGTTGGGTTAACCTGGTTGGAGTTTAATCCGTTTCCAAAATCCCAGCTGAATGTCATGATGTTGATGTCTCCGGTATCGTTTGGTGTTGAGTTGTTGTTGAAACTGACTGTCAATGGATTACATCCTGCATACTGGCTTGAGATAAAACTGACGGTTGGTTTGGGATACACCCTGATGCTTTGATAAGACGAATCAGCGCATCCATGCTCACTGTAGCCGATAAGTCTGACCTGATAAACAGAATCCTGATAAACAGAAGCAGTATAATTTGCAGAAGGATGTAGCTGATTGCTGATGTTTCCATTACCAAGATCCCAGATGAAATTCATGATATAAATAGAGCCGGTATCCTTTGGAGAAGAAGTATTGGTAAAACTGACAGGCAGCGGCCCGCACCCTGATGTTTGGCTAACAGTGAAACTGACTTTCGGCACCGGATAAACATAAATAGTGTCAAAAGTACTGTCGATACAGCTTATGGAAGAATAAGCCTTCATCACCACCAGATAAAAGGTGTCTTTTGTGGCTGAGGGTTGGAAAGTATGTTCCGGATTTGTATCGGTTGAACTGGTACCGTCACCGAAGTACCAGATAAAATGATTGGCATTCTTTGATTTATTGGTAAAACTGACTGTCAACGGACCACATCCTTTCCTGACATTGGCAGTAAATTCAGGTACCGGATTGCTATAAGTATAATAGGTATGGGTAGCAGTGTCGGGTTTGCAGTTATACTGGTTCTTTACTACTAAACTGACTGTATAGGAGCTGTTAGGTGTTGTAAAAGTCTTAGGATTTAATGTTGAAGATGAGGAACTTAATGTTCCGTCAACAAACCAGAAAAAGCTGTCAGCATGGCTGGACTGGTTGGTAAAAGATACGGTAAGCGGAACACAGCCACTGTCGGCTGAGCTGCTGAAGCCAGCTACTGGCAAAGGATTGATAATCATTTTTATAGAATCTTCGGCACTGCAACCGTAGGCACTGATAACCTTTACTTTTGTATAAAATGTACCGGATTGATGAAAGGAATGATTTACACTGTTATTGGCTTTTGAATAATCAATCAGGCTTCCATCCTGAAAATTCCAGATACAACTGTCAGACTGGGTGGAATTATTCGTAAACTTTACCATTTCTTCCTGACAAACTGGATTTTGAGAAGCTGAAATGTTTACGACAGGATTGGAATGTACTGTGATTGATTTTATGGTACTGTCCACACATCCATATTGACTTTTAACCAGAAGTTTTACCTGATAATTTCCTGTGGAATCATATTCCCATGAAGGGTTTTGAGTGGTTTTATCAGTTGTACCGTCATTATTAAAATCCCAGTTCCACTGGGTGATATTTCCGGCATTGGCATTTGTAGAAAGGTCAGTAAAGACGACATCTTTGTTTTCGCAGCTATTGCCATAACTGAAGTCAGCTTTCGGAAGCTCATAAATATTAATTTCCTTTGAGGCAGAATCACTGCATCCGTTACTTGCATTTACTTTCAGCACAACATTGTATTTCCCGTAGCTGCTGTATGAATGGGAAGGACCGGAGAGGGTGGAGCCGGAATTGTCACCGAAGTTCCACAGAAAGGATGAGATTGATGAGGTACTGATGCTTGCATTTGAAGTGAATGAAATAAAATTACCAACACATCCGTAACTGTCAGGATAGATGTTGAATGAAACACCTGGTTTTTCCTTCACAAAAACATTTGAAACAAAAGTGTCTTTACAGCCAAAACTACTTACAGCAATCAGGCTGACATTATAGGTGCCATG
>JAAYUY010000024.1 GCA_012517435.1 Sphingobacteriales bacterium
AGTTTTTAAGATGAGTGAACACAACGAAGTCAGGCATGAAGGAGTCATCACTTCCATTGATGGCGATATGGCTCAGGTAACCATTTTAGTAAAATCAGCCTGTGCAGAATGTCATATCAAGGGGGCATGCAGCCTGTCTGAGATTCAGGCAAAAGTCATTGAGGTTAATCTGAAAGGACAGACATTCCGTATCGGAGACAAGGTAAATGTGGCATTAAAAGAATCATTGGGGATGAGAGCCGTTCTGCTTGCCTATATCATTCCTGTTTTACTCATTATCTCGACATTACTCATTGCAGGCTTATTTATTGATAATGAAAATATTATTGCCGGGTCATCTCTTCTTATAGCAGGTATTTATTACCTTTTTCTATATCTGAACAAAAGGATGTTGAAGAAATCATTTCAGTTCAGAATAGAATAGCAATCAGGCGTATCAAAGATCACACACAGATAGCTGTATTACAGGAAGAATTGCATTCCGGAGTGAAAATGTGAATTTTTTTTTGCCTGTTTCAGAAACTCTATACATTTGCCCCTGTTAATAAAATAACAATAGTTGAGTTAAACAAAAATTAAAATTTAACAGAAGTGGGACAATCATCAATAATTTTATACTCAATAATTGCAGTAGGCGGTCTCGGACTGGTATCAGCAGTTATTTTATATTTCGTAGCTCAGAAATTTAAAGTCATCGAAGACCCCAGAATTGATGAAGTGGAAGCGATATTACCCGGAGCGAATTGCGGAGGATGCGGCTATGCCGGATGCCGTAATTTTGCCGAAGCCATGGTGAAAGCAGGAACTCTCGAAGGATTTTTTTGTCCTGTGGGGGGAAATGAAACCATGGCTAATTCAGGAAAAGTATTAGGCCTCGAAGCGGAAGCAAAAGAACCTATGATTGCAGTGGTAAGATGTAACGGAACCCCTGCAAATGCTCCTTTAAAAAACACTTATGATGGTGTCAGCAGCTGTTTTGTGGCAAATGCCTTGTTTGCCGGTGAAAATGGTTGTCCTCACGGATGTCTGGGCTTAGGCGATTGTGTGGCCGTTTGTCAGTTTGATGCCATTCACATTAATCCTGAAAGAAAACTCCCTGAAGTCAATGATAAATGTACGGCCTGCGGAGCCTGTGTAAAGGCATGTCCGAGAAATATTATCGAACTCAGGTACAAAGGCAAAAAAGACAAGCGGATATTTGTTTCCTGCATGAACACTGAAAAAGGTGCATTAGCCCGTAAAAACTGCAGTGTAGCTTGCATTGGCTGTGGTAAATGTGTGAAAGTTTGTCCTCATGATGCCATCGTCATGGAAAACAATCTGGCTTACATTAGTTTTGAAAAATGCAAGCTTTGCCGTAAGTGTGTCGAAGAATGCCCGACAAACGCCATCTGGGAAGTTAATTTTCCGCCAAGGAAAGTGAAAACAGAAGAATCGGCTGTGGCCGATCAGGATACTCAAGCATGAATCAAGGTTAAAAATGATTAAAAATAATTAGAAGTGAAACTGAAAACATTTATAAAAGGCGGTGTCCATCCACCGGAAAATAAAATTTCAGCAGGGGAAAAAATCGTTGAAGTTCCATTGCCAAAGACAGTTTATGTGCCGGTACAACAGGTTCTCGGTGCACCATCTGTTCCGGTAGTTAAAAAGGGTGACCGTGTAAAAACCGGTCAGCTGATTGCAAAAGGAGAAGCCTTTATTTCAGCAAATGTCCATAGCCCTGCAACAGGTACAGTCAGTAAAATTGAAGAAGTAACCGACAGCTCAGGTTACCGGAAAACAACCATTATCATTGACACAGAAGCTGATGAATGGGAAGAAGGAATAATTACCGACAAGAGTATTCAGAGAGAATGTACCCTGACCCCGGAAGAAATTATCAGTAAAATTAAAAGTGCAGGGATAGTAGGAATGGGGGGAGCTACTTTTCCGACCCATGTAAAACTCATGGTGCCACCGGATAAAAAAGCTGAGTTGCTCCTGATCAATGGTGTTGAGTGTGAGCCATATCTGACCTCAGACCACAGGCTGATGCTGGAAAGAGGAGAAGAACTCATGGCAGGTATTCAGATATTGATGAAGGCGCTGAAAGTGGAAAAAGCTATAATAGGGATAGAAAACAATAAAAAGGATGCCATTGCTCATCTGGATGCCTTATCCCGTTCATTTTCAGGCATTTCGGTTCAGGTTTTAAAAGTCAAATATCCTCAGGGAGGGGAAAAACAACTTATTAAAGCAATTACAGGCAGGGAAGTTCCGTCAGGGAAGCTACCGGTGGAAGTTGGTTGTGTGGTACAGAATGTCGGAACAGCAGTGGCAGTTTATGAAGCAGTTCAGAAAAACAAACCTTTGATTGAAAGAATAGTTACGGTAAGTGGCTTTGTTTCACATCCGGCCAACTATCTGGCCAGAATAGGAACACCGGTCAGTGTGTTGCTTGAGCTTTCGGGAGGAATACCTGAAAAAGCGGGGAAGATTATCAATGGCGGTCCCATGATGGGAAAAGCAGTGAACAACGCTGAGGTGCCCGTTACAAAAGGAACATCAGGCATATTGGTATTTCCTGAAGACATTTCATTACGCCATGAACCCATTACCTGTATTCGTTGCAGCAAATGTGTTCAGGCTTGTCCCATGTCGCTTGAGCCTTATTATCTTGCTCAGCTTTCTGAGATAAAAGATTGGGAGAAATGTGAGAAAAACATGGTTATGGATTGTATCGAATGCGGAAGTTGTATGTATGTGTGTCCTTCATATCGTCCCTTGCTCGATTATATCAGGATGGGGAAGACACAGGTTGGAAAAATAATCAGGTCAAGAGTTAAATAAAACACCATGAATAAATACGTAGTAAGTTTATCACCCCATATTCACGGAAGGGAAGATGTCAGAAAGATCATGTGGGGAGTGGTTTATGCCATGATTCCAGCTCTTCTGGTAAGTATTTATTTTTTCGGACTCGACTCTGTAAGGGTTACGCTGATAAGTGTGGCTTCGTGTCTGTTGGTGGAATATCTGATACAGAGATTTTTTCTGAAAGGGAAGATAAGTATTACAGACGGATCGGCTGTTATTACCGGTATTTTGCTGGCTTTCAATGTACCGGCCAATCTGCCTAACTGGATCATTGTCGTTGGGGCGATTGTCGCCATAGGAATAGCCAAGATGAGTTTTGGAGGGCTTGGAAAAAATCCTTTTAATCCGGCACTGGTTGGCAGGGTATTTTTGTTGATAGCCTTTCCTGTGCAAATGACTTCATGGCCAAAACCACATGCACTGTTTTCAGACGGAGTTGTTGATGCTATTACAGGTGCTACCCCATTAGGTATTTTAAAAGAAGGCCTGAAAAACGGTATGAGTGTAGATCAGATCATGCAGTCCGGAGAAATGCCCCGTTATGTGGATATGATGCTGGGAAACATGGGTGGTTCATTGGGTGAGATGTCGGCTATCGCTTTGCTCATCGGGGCTATTTATATGTTTTGGAAAAAGATTATTACCTGGCATATTCCGGTAAGTTATCTGGGTTCAGCACTGGCTTTTGCCTTGATATTCTGGCTGATAGACCCTGTTCATTATGTCAATCCGCTCTTTCATCTGGTAACAGGAGGTCTGATGCTGGGTGTCTTTTTTATGGCTACCGATATGGTTTCGTCTCCGATGACACCTGTAGGTATGATTGTTTATGGGATAGGGTGCGGAGTGCTGACCATGCTGATACGTTTGTTTGGTGCATATCCTGAAGGC
>JAAYUY010000025.1 GCA_012517435.1 Sphingobacteriales bacterium
GAATCCTTCAGATTCATGGCATGGTGCACAGGTTGCATTTCCTGCTTCTTCGAATGCGGCTTCACCATAATAATGCTTTGAAAGCTCAAACTGAGTGGCTTTTTCTGTAACGGTAGCGGGATTATGGCATTCGCCACAGGTAATAATAGCATCTTTTCCGTCCTTTCCATCAACACCATCTTTACCATCTTTGCCCGCAGGACCTTGTGGACCCATAGGACCTTCTTTGGTACAGCTGATCATAAAGCTCACCAATGCGATAAGCATCAGGCTGAAAATTGACCAGGTCATTCGGTATTTCTTCATAATTTTAAATTTTATTGTTTTAACCAATTGTTTAATGGTTCAAAAGTATTATCCATCTTATGATTCAGGCAATTAACAATGAT
This sequence comes from Sphingobacteriales bacterium, assembly GCA_012517435.1. NCBI lineage: Bacteria > Pseudomonadati > Bacteroidota > Sphingobacteriia > Sphingobacteriales > Sphingobacteriales bacterium. The sequence continues at coordinate 390 of JAAYUY010000025.1, forward strand.
GATATTTAACTTTCTGAATAAGACAAATGTCAGGTTGAAATTGATTTTTTACAGAGAAAAAATTGTTGTATAACAAAAGAGCCCCGGTCAGATGACCGAGGCTCTTTAAAATGTATCAAATAAGGGTTATAATGTACTTATATAATTAATGATAGCCCATCTGTCGTTTTCGTCTGTAATTTTTTGTTCGAAATTCGGCATATCGCCTCTTCCTATAATTGATTTGTAGTAAATTTCACCTGGGGCTTGTTTTTTAAATTCCGGGCTTGAAAATGACCTGATTTTGGTATCAAGCGTTGCTGCTTTCGGGCCATCACCTTTTCCGGTTGCACCATGACAGCTTTTACAATGCTTGGCATAAAGCATTTTACCGGTGTTGATACTTGCCTGATCTGCCTTTGTTGGATTTTTAAGTGTCTTGTATTTGGCAGGCACTTCCCACGGCTTTTGCTGTATCACCGTGAATGACACTAAAACCAAAGCTGCTGAAATCATAATGACGATCGCAGCTAAAACGTTTTTTAAGTTTTTCATATCGTAAATTTTTAATTTGTTCTATTAAATTCAAAAATTATTCCTCATCTTTTTCCTGTTGCTGAAGTAACTCAGGATGTTATTGATTTATATCATTATACAGACCAACTTATTCCTACTCATTTTTATAGAGTTTTTTATGACAATCGTAGCAAAGCTTTTTCTTCCAGCCCTGTTTTTCATCATTGGGATGGATAAACTCAAGCTCCTGCATGATGTCGGACGTCTGAATCTGATCGGGTGTTCCCTGAGCCACAATTTTATGACACAGATTACAGTCCATCGAAATGGTCCTTCCTTCTGGCGATTTATGCCTGTTGTCGTGGCACCTGAAACAACCATTGAATTCGAGATGCCCGATATGATTGGGATATGCTTCCCACTTCACTTTCATAAAGGGAAAAATGTTGTGGCTATACCCCTCCTGAATGCCTGCAATGGCCTGATCAATCAGTTTTTTCTTTTCTTTAAAAATATCCTCATACATCAGGCTGTAATATTCAATGACATGATTTTTAATGTAGCTCATGGCGCTGTCTTTGGTGGGAAATTCAGTATTTAAAATTTCCATAGCCACAATTTTTATATCTGGCAACTCTGTCGAAATCTTACCTGCAGCCATCAGTTCATTGATAAACTTCATGGGCGATTTGTAATCATGTGACGGGCGGTTATGACAATCCATGCAATCCATGACACGGGTCTGACTGCTTTTGTTCTTTGTTTTTTGCTCCCGATTATCCGTATAACCATAACTTTTTCCGGTCTTTTTATCGGTATATTTTACCCAGAAAATGTGTTCCCTGTCTTCAGAACTCTTATATTGAATCTCCACATTTGGATTGATATGCCAGTGAATACCCTCATTCAATCCCTGACCTTTGTGAAGTGAACCTGTTTTCATCTGGAGGTAAATATCCCATTCTGTATTGGTTTCATCAGCAAGAAAATGCTTCTCAACCACGAGCGATTGCGGATAAAATTTCTGCGGCCAGTGACATTCTTCACAGGTTTCACGGGCAGGACGCAGATTTTTGATGGGTGTTTTGATGGGCTGGGGATAAACACCGGTGAGAACGGCATATACCTGATAAAGCCCGGAAATTTTTGACCTGACATACCAGTTGGCTCCTGAGCCTACATGGCATTTTACACAGGCAATGCGGGCATGGGAAGAATGCTGAAATGCTGTATATTCGGGTTCCATCACCTTATGGCACAGCTTCCCGCAAAATTCAACCGACTCGGTAATATGAAAAGCTTTGTAACTGCCAATACCCGTAAAAATGAGCAGAACTATCGTTACCGGAGTGAAAATCATGAAAGCATTCCATGTTGCCTTGTCGTTCAGGTCAAATTTCGGCCATTTGCGGGCAGGGTCAAAATTGGGATCTTTTGACTTTTTGCTGTTGATAATCATTCCGAGAGGAATCATTATTAAACCGACAATCAGAAAAACTGGCATCACAATATAGGTGATAATACCGGAATAGGAACTTCCCAATCCGAATATTTCAGAAAAAAGGACCAGAAAAATGATGACAATGAAACTGATACCCGCTATAAAGGTACCCAAATACGAAATTGTATTGTAGTAGGAATAAGGTAATGTAAACTTTTTGTTTTTCATATTTGTATCATTTAAAAGAAAAAGGGGGATTTCTCCCCCTGATTCAGGTTTATTTAAGTGTCATTAAATAATTAATAATTGCCCAGCGTTCTTCTTCAGCCAGAATTTTTTTCTCAAAATTTGGCATCTCATCACGTCCGACAAAAGATTGATAATAAATAACACCGGGTTTCTGGGCTTTAAACTCAGCACTGGTAAATGACCTCATCTTGGTTTTAAGATTAGCAGCCTTAGGGCCATCTCCAAGTCCTTTCGGGCCATGGCACGATTTGCAATGCTTGGTATAAAGCTCTTTTCCAAGTGTGATTGAACTTTGATCTGCTTTGGTTGGGTTTTTCATGTTTTTGTACTTGTCGGGTACGTCCCATGGCTTCTGAACACCTATAAATCCCAATAAAAAGAAACTGACCAGTGTGCCGGCAATAAGTACATTAAAAAGCTTTCTCATAGATATGAAGTTTAAAAGTTATACAAAATATTCATTATCAGATTATTCAGCATAGTGCCACCCGTTGATGATACTTTTAAAATTGTTGTGTTTCCTGATGCCAAAGGTGCAGAGATAAAGATGAACGATCAGGAAAATGGAAATGATAAATCCGACAATAATATGGATGATATCGGTGAATAAAATACTGGATGAGCCAAATATTTTATTGATTACAATCAGTTCGGGAAACATAAGTGCGAGGCCGGTAAGTATGATTAGAGGAACGAATAAATACATGACCCATGAATAGGATAATTTCTGAAGCGGATTGAATTTCCTTTCTTCACTGATTGGAAAAGGAGGCTGCTCGTGCCTGAACATTCCAAACATATAATACCTGAACTGAGCCATAATTTCTTTGGAAATTCCTTTCCACACCAGCCGGTAGTGTTTCCCGTTTGGTGTGATGATATTTCCGATCAAAAATATCAGATAATTAAAGGTGATGACAAGCCCGCAGATATTATGTATTCTGACAGCGGTAGAAAAATGAATAAAACCTCTTGAGGGATCGGAATATTGCATACTTAGGCCTGTAATGATTAACAACAAAATGCCGATTCCATTGAGTCCATGCCAGATACGTATAAAAATCGGGAACAGATAATATTTTTCTTTCATAATGGTTTACTTTGTTTTTTTAATGACTCTGAAAGAGGTGTGAAGGACGATAAACACTAATACTAACCCAAAAATGACAACACTTAATATATTTAGAAAATAGTTTCGGTTGGCACCAATTAAATAAGACTCTGTAAGCATTCTTGCATTGAAAAATCCGTATTTGCTTACTTTTTCCTTCATTTCGTAACGGTAAAGAGATTCAAGCAGGAGTGAATTTTGAGAATGGCATTCCACACAGTTTTTAACTGCCTTTTCTTTTGGTTTTATCTGATGCGCCACTAAAATATCTTTTTGAATAACTGCATGACACTCAATACATCTCACACTTCCGAAGTGAAGCTGCTGATTGGGTAGCCATTCATGGGTTTTCATGATATTGGGATTCTTTTTTGAGGTAAGTAGCTGAAAATTATCAAGATTTGAATGGCAGTTCAGACAAATTGAATTATCGTAAGCAACAATTTCTTTGATGTTTTTTTCATTTCTGACGTGAGATTGATAGGTGTGAGGATTATGGCACATCCAGCAGCTGAAGTCTTCTTCGTGACGGCTGGAATGAACACTTGCCAAAAATTCTTCTTCAATTTTCTCAAAATTGTATCTGGCATATGTTTCATCTCCTCCGTGGCAATCCATACAAACATATTGCATCTCAAATCTCAGAGTAACCGGATGTGGAAAAGAGTCATAATCTTCTGAATGACAATCGGTGCAGCGGAAAGTTTTATGATTCGACCGGTAAAAATCCTCCCTGTGAATCAACCTGTAAGGATTCATGTGCTCCTTTATTTCCCTGCCTGCATCAGGATTAAAAAAGACATACTTTGACTGACCGTGACATTTAAAACATTTCTCATTTTCCTCTTTATGAAGTACGACTTTTTTTTCCTGCCCGAAGGCCCTGATGACCAAAATACTCAGGAATAAAACTGATAATAATTTGTGCATGGTTGTTTTTTTACATTCTGACAGTAATATTGAAGCCTAACAAAATTCCTTTGTTAAAAAAGCCATATTTGGTAAACATGAAATTTTTCTGGGCAATGATATGCTCCCAGTTCGAAGCAAAAACCTGAAAACAATGAGTACTGGTGCCGAATTCAATTCCGAAACCAAAACCAGGTGTTCCGGTATTTAACGGATTTATAAATTCCTGAATTGATTTGATTTTCAGCGGCTGGTTATATTCAAAGATAAATGAATTGCTTCCCCACAGCGTAAATCTTCCACCCACATTCAAGCCAATTTTATCATGATCATTGAGTGAATCAACAGCATTGAAATGCATGAAACTTAAGCCAAGTTGAGCACTCAGCCTATCGGTAAATTTCCTTCCGACTATCAGCTCATTGAAATAAGACAAACGATTGGCAAATTTATAATTTTCACCAAATTTTTCTTTGTTGGCACCATCAATAACCATATTACCGAAATAAGTAACAAAAACAGGGATAGTCCCTCCGCGGTTCTGACTTAAAATGGCATATTTAAGCAGAAACTCCTGCATTTTATTATTTTTCTCTGTTCCAAAACCAACGGTAAGTTTGGAAGTAATGCCATAATTAAAGCCTAAGCGGATGTTTGACGGAGCATAAATGCCGTACAAATCGCTGATACCATTGTCAAATCTCCCGAACCGGTGATGAATGTACAATTCTCTTCCTCCCTTAGGTAAAACCTTGAATGTTTGATTTTCAACCAATAAAGTTCCCTCCATGGCATTTCTCACAGGTTTTTTACTGTCGTCATCAGGGGGTGCCTGTTCCTCAGTTACTTCTTCCTGTGCATATAATTTTGTGAGTGGAGCCAGCAATAAAAAAGTGGTTAAAAATAAAGTTGCTGTCAGTATGGATAAAATTTTCTTTTTCATAGTCATTTTCTTTAAATGGTTAATAATCAGTTATTTTTAGCACCTTGCTCAATCCATTTTAATATCAGTGCCTGTTCGGTAGCCGTACTTCTGCCATCATGAGAACCACCGGGTGTGGTGAGTTTTACATAAAGTTTGCTTTGGTCCGGTTGAAGTGTATCAATTAACCCTTTGGCAAACAAGTCATTATAAGCATTGGCAGGGGTCAGGTCAACCTTGAAATGACCGGCCACATGGCAACCTGTCATGTTGCATTTTTGATTAAAAATTGGAATGATTTTGTTTGTAAAACTAATTACTGTATCAGTAATAACCACCTTTTTAGGAACGATGAATTCGTATTCACATCCCGTAAAAATAAATATACCTGTGAAGGTGGCAATCAGAAACAGCGATAATTTTCTTAGCCTGAATTTATAAATGGTTTGCCTCATAGTGTTTAAAATTTAAGTTTTTAACGAATGCCAAAATTATGTTTTGTTAATATGACTAAGGCAGGCCAATCATTGTTTTAAAACCGGTTTTAAATCATTAAAAGTCAAAAATTGATTGAGATAAATCAATAAAAACTTTGACATATCAATTTAATGCCATATTTTCGCACAGCAAAAATAAATCTCCAGTATGTTTGAAAATGAAGCTGAATGTTCATGTCAGGATTGCCTGAAAAGGAATCCAATCTTTAACACACTTAATTTTTCACAGATTGAGCAAGTGAGCCTGACAAAATTTACGACAAAATATAAACCGGGGCAAACTATTTTCAAGCAAGGCACTATTCTGACGCACATCCTTTCGCTTACCGGAGGTTTGGCCAAAATATCCATTGAAGGCTACAACGACAGAAATTTATTGCTTAAAATTGCAAAAGCCGGAGAGTTTATCGGAGGGCCAGGCCTGTTTACCGATAAAAAAATGCACTATACGGTAACCGCTCTGACAGAGTGCTACGGTTGTTTTATTGATGTTCAGACAATTTATGATTTAATAGGAGAAAATAAAGATTTTACCATTTCATTGTTTTCGCATGTCAATAGGAGTGCGATTTATAATTTCAACCGCTTTATTGCACTGACACAAAAACAAATGCAAGGGAGAATTGCAGATGCATTAATTTATCTTTCAAAAGAAATATATCAGTCCACAAAATTCACAATGGACATTTCGCGCCAGGATCTTGCCGACCTTACTGCCATGTCGAAAGAAAGTGCCATCCGGATTTTGAAAGAGTTTAAAGATGGTCAGATTATCAGCCTTCATGGAAATGATATTGAAATTCTGAAACCCGACAAGCTGAACATGATCAGCATGACCGGATAAAAAAAAAGCTGTCTGCTTTCGCAGACAGCCATTGATACAAATATAAAAAACTTACTTTTTACTGGTTATTACTCAAAATATTGATATAATATTTATTTTGAGCCCGACAGCCAGAATACTGCATTTTTTAAACTATTGTTTTATCATGCTAAGTGTTTTTATTCCATTCGAAGTTTTCAGATTGAAGAAATACATTCCGGAACTTGCATCCTGTCCCATTTCGTTTTTACCATCCCATTCTACCGAGTAAGTTCCAGGGCCATAAGATGTATTATTCGTAAGGGTTTTTATATGTTTCCCGTTTAAATTGTATATCTCAATTGTAACATTTTCAGCCTTTGAAATTGAAAATTCCACTTTTGTTGTATGATTAAACGGATTAGGGGAATTTTGTTCTACTTTAAAATCATCTTGACCATGATCTTCAATTATTTGATTGGTATGAGGAAATGTATCGTCCCCATGGCAAGATGCACAATCCATTTTTGCTTCAGTATAGTATTTTGTACTTCCTTTACCATGACAGGCATTACAGGTAGCAATAATGGAAGGAGGTACATAAGCGGGAGTAAAAGTACCGGCAAAGTGAGCATTTAAAATTTCAACTGTTTTTGCAGCAGTATCTCCGCATAACCTCGCACATCTTTCTTTTCTTTCATTGGCACTTACCAATATGTTATTTGTGTTGCACCAATTAGTAACAGAAGCATGGCATAAAGGTGAGTGACTTACACTTTTCCCTAAATCCATGTCATAGGTATTTACTGTATAGCCATGGTTTTTAGCAATGGTATTGCTTTCATCAGATGGAAACTCAGTAAGAGTGTACCATCCGTACAGCTCATTAATAAGTATATCAGAATCAGCTTTGGCACAAACAAGAGATATTGCTGCTGCACAGCCATTAATAGTACCGCAGGTTGCACCCCAGCCTACACCTCCGCCATGTCCGTATATCATCAACTCTGTGGGTAGATCTGTATAAGGTGAACCTACTGTTTCCCTAAGACAGGCAATCATTGCTTCAAAACAGGCATAACTACATCCTTTACCACTCCAAAAAGCATCATGTGCCTTAATTCTTGCTGTTTCCTTATCAAGCCCTCCACTTGGATACGGCCAGGGCCAGGCAGTAGCCATTCCGCTCGCTTTGACTTTGGTTGATGTTAAAATTCCTGATCCAAAAGCAGCGAGTGATAATCCTCCTGCTACTAATGCTGATCTGGTTAAGAAATCTTTTCTTGATATTGCTTTTTTCATATTCCTAAAATTTTATATTTTGTTAACTGAAAGTTTAATTTTGCTATTTAATCATTTGTTGCAGAAGTTACATCAGCAAATTTATCCGGGTGAGTTATTACAATGTCCATTTACCCGACATAAACTACTCCTGTTTTAAGATGATTCAGCACAAAATAATTAATGACACAGGTCAATAATTTATCAAACTTTCAATATATTTGCTTCTTAAAATTTATCTTTTGAATGGCTGAAAATCAATTATACACAAGTTGTACTATCAATTCCTATCAGGGAAATATTTTTGAATTTCTGACAGAGGAACAAAATCAGTTGCTGGATGAAAAATCAGTTAACGTTCTTTTTAAAAAGGGAGAAACCATTTGTAAAAAGGGTAGTTTTGCTTCTCATATCAGTTTTGTTGAATCAGGCCTTGTGAAAGTTTTTCTGGAATGTCAGGAAAATGTGCTGGTGTTAAAAATTGCACCAAGCGGTAATTTAATAGGTTTAACTTCCCTGAACGAAGAAAACAGCACATTTCAGTATTCTGCAATGGCATATATTGACTCAAAAATAAAACAAATTGAAATTCAGTCATTTAGAAAAATAGTGAGTGAAAATGCACGATTTGCAAAGGAAATTATCAATATTCTGAATATGAACAGTATTCAGATCAACAACCGTTTTTTCTGCCTAACCTTTAAGCAGTCTTATGGACGGCTGGCCGATATTTTACTATGTCTTGCCGACAGAGTGTTTAAAACTACTGAATTTAGTCTTCCGCTTAACCGAAAAGAGATGGCTGAACTTACAGGCATGTCAACAGAAACAGTGGTCAGAATGATAAAAAATTTTGAAAACGAAAGACTTATTGAAACAAAAAACAAGTTTTTTAAAATTCTTGATTACGATAAACTTCAACTCATCAGTCAGACAGGCTGATGTTGTTTCTTCATAACGATTGATTTACCTTAGCCTCCTCAGAAAATC
>JAAYUY010000026.1 GCA_012517435.1 Sphingobacteriales bacterium
AATTGATTCCGCTTTGATCTCTTTTATTCAGGAAAGAAAAATGAATTTTTTTCAGCAAAGTCTTCTCGTTTATCATTCCGGAATCTATCCCTGCACTTTGTTTAAGGAAAAGAAAAACATGAGGAGGGCACTGGTCAAGCTAAAAGGAAATATGTTTGTCGCAGAAAGTGTTGATCCGCTGAGAATTGTTGATTTTCAACAGGCATTGCTTGAAATTGGCGTTACAGATGCCATTTACCTCGACATGGGAACATGGAGTGAAGGCTGGTACAAGAATAATAACTGCCAATATATCCGGATTGGCGAAAAATTTCAGAACACCCATCTTCAGACGAACTGGCTGATATTCAAGGTATTGCAGGAAAGATAGGTCAGATATGGGTGATGAGTGATGTGTGATGGGTTTTAAGTGATGAATGCAAAATTCCGGATTTAGGATTTCCGTGCTTACTGAAGACTGCCTGATTCCATATTCCGCATTCCGTGTTTTCCGTGCCAACTGAAGACTGCCAATTGCCTGCTTATTGACTGCCTTGTGCCTGATTTCAGTAAAAAAGTATCAAAAAATTCAGCAAATAGGCCGCTAAGTCTTCATTGTCAGTCGGCCAAACAAAACTTCATCTCATTAAAACACCAATCTTATCAATCTGCAATTGGCAGACAGGAGTCAACATGCAGCAGCCGCCATCATTTATAAGCAGCTATCCCCGTAATATCATGCCCTGTGATCAGGTAGTGAATATCATTGGTTCCTTCGTAGGTAAATACCGACTCCAGATTCATGATATGACGCATGATGGGATAGTCGCTGGTAATGCCCATGGCTCCGAGTATGGTACGTGCCTCACGGCAAACTTCCAATGCAATTCTGACATTATTTCTTTTTGCCATTGAAATATGCTGTGCGGTTGCTTTGCCCTCATTTTTCAGGACCCCTAAACGCCAGGCCAGCAACTGAGCCTTGGTAATTTCAGTCAGCATCTCTGCCAGTTTCTTCTGTGTGAGCTGAAAGCTGGCAATAGGTTTTCCAAACTGATGGCGTTCCAGAGAATATTTCAAAGCCACATCATAGCATTCGGCAGCAGCACCGATAACGCCCCAGGCTATTCCATAACGTGCTGAATTAAGGCACATTAAAGGCCCTTTTAATCCCTTCACATTCGGAAAAATGTTTTCTTTCGGAACTTTAACATTATCGAATACCAGCTCTCCTGTAACCGAAGCTCTCAATGACCATTTGTTGTGGGTTTCAGGTGCAGTAAAGCCTTCCATCCCTTTTTCGACTATCAGTCCTCTGACCACACCTTCTTCATCTTTTGCCCAAACCACAGCAATATCGGCAACTGTCGAATTGGTAATCCACATTTTTGCTCCGTTCAGCAATACATAATCCCCTTTATCTTCATAATGGGTTACCATGCTGCCGGGGTCTGAACCATGATTGGGTTCGGTCAGGCCAAAACAACCGAGAATTTCACCGGTAGCCAGCCTGGGCAAATACTTCCGCTTTTGCTCTTCCGAGCCAAAGGTAAAGATGGGATACATCACCAGAGAAGTTTGTACCGAAGCCGTTGAGCGTATGGCTGAGTCACCGCGTTCAAGTTCCTGCATGATAACTCCGTATGCAATGTGGTCGAGGCCGGCTCCTCCGTATTCTTCAGGAATAAAAGGGCCGAAAATACCCTGCTCTCCCATCTGTCTGACCAGATGCATGGGAGCTTCATGTTTCAGTGCACATTCTTCAATGATGGGCATTACTTCCCTGTTCACCCAGTCTCTGACTGAGCTGCGGATTATTTTATGTTCATCTGTTAAGAGTTCATCCACCAGAAAATAATCGGGATAATTAAATTTTCTTACTTCCATAATTCAAAATTTTATGCTTGAGAATGATTTTTATTTGTTCCAATTTATTTAAATTTCAAGGTTCAGGATTTTTTCAGCTCCCCTGCTGTTTTGAATGGCCGCTTTCATTTCCGGAATACCCACCACCTTGCTTTCTTTGGCAAAATGAAGCAAGGCAACCAATACCGCCAGTTTATCTCCATGCGACCTGAAATCGATGTATTTCACCTCTGCGCCAGTCGGAGGGGCTTCGAGGCTGGCATCAATCAGGAGTTTCCCCTGCTTCATATTCTTGATTTTCTTAAGGTTATGTTTTAATCCATCTGCAGAAGTGATAATGACCATATCCGGAATTGTTGTGCCGTGATACAAAATTTCTTCAGGTGAAATAATGATTTCGGCTGTTGAAAAGCCCACCCCTACTGTAACCGGATAACTGCCCTTCAGGGTAACCTGATAACCAGTCTCAATGGCCAGTTTGGCCAGTAAAGAAGCAGCCGACTGAACACCCTCTCCAGCCGATCCACTGATAATCAGGCGAACAGGCTCAGAAAGAGGGCCGGGTTCAATGGCACTTACGGTTTTAAGTTCATCCAGTAAGGAAGCGGCCTTTTCTCTGAAAACAGCAGCAAAAGGCGGCCTTTCGTTGCGCCACACCTGTTCAGTCTTTCCCGATGCCTCAACAACCTCCCTGAGTTTCCGTCCGGGATTGAATTTAACACCATAACCGGTACATACCTCAAAAACTTCGACAATGCTACATCCTTCAATTCTGAATGCTTCCTCCAGTTTTGCAGAATAGTCGCCAATGCCAATGATCCTGCTGGCATAGGAGGCACCGGCTTTATGAACCAGTTCACATATATCATATTGGGCGAAGGTATTGCCATGTGGCGAAGTGGTGGTATTAAAACCTGTTGGCGTCAGTCCGCTGGTTTGTCCGCCTGTCATTCCATACAGAAAATTGTTGTGAATGATAACAGTCATGTCAATGTTCAGTCTGCTGGCTTCGAGTAAATGCTGAAGGCCGATGGTTACGCCACCATCACCAATGAAAACAATGATTTTCTTGTGTTTTTCCTTTTTTCCGAGGGCAATTCCTGCCCCGAGAGCCACCGAACGTCCGTGCAGGCCGTGAACGGTATGAGTGTTCAGCGATGCGTCTATGATTCCATGGCAGCCAATATCCGTAACAATAATGACATCCAATGGACTTAATCCCATGTTCTCCAATGCTTTAGCGGTATGTTTGGCAATCTGGTCGTGTCCGCATCCCTTGCAGAACGGCAGATGTTCTGAATTTAAAAACTTACTCATTTCAATGCTTTTAAAATGTCTTCGGGAGAAATCATTTTGCCGATGGCTCCTACATGGCTGACATGGGAAGGAAGCCTGTCTCCGTAGATTATTCTTGCAAATTGTGCGTTCAGGTTTTCCTCACAAAAAACTACCCTCTTGTATCTGGAAAGAAAATCATAATATAATTTTGGTACAGGCAACAGGGTTTTGGCCACCAGCAAAGACACTTTAATTCCTTCATCGTCAGCCATTTCACAGGCTTCGGTAGCAGCTGCAGCAGTAATTCCATAAGTAACGACAATGGTTTCAGCCTTTTGCTCGTAAAAATAGTCGAAATGTATGAATTCTTCAATGTTTTCTGCACTTTTTTTATCCAGACGTATGGTATTGGCCAGAGCTTCTTCGGTGCTGTGCTGTAAAATACCCGACATATCATGGGTAGAAGCTGTTATCCTGACCTGATGCTTATCGTTACCGGCATGTAAAAAGGGAGGCACCAGATTTTTTTCCGGCTGATAGGGTTTGTAAGGTGCTTCCTTGTTGTATTCCTTTACCTTAACCTTTTTAATATTTTCAAGCTCGCTCAGATTAAAGCTTCTGTGGGTCATCACCATTTCTTTTGAAGTCAGAAGAACGACCGGTGTTCTCAGTCTGACAGCCGTTCTGACTGCCTCAGCTGCAAGTGTCCATGCATCATAAAAGTCTGAAATACAAATAACAGGGATCTGATGTCCTCCCGAAATCATGCCATGAAGCAAGCTGAGATCCCCCTGAGCACCACAGGTAGCCGTTCCGGTGGCTGGTCCAAGCCTCTGTGCCAGTACTATCACCATCGGCAGTTCCATCATAAAAGCCATGTTGACAGATTCTATCATCAGGGCAAAACCGGGAAAAGAAGTGGCAGTTACCGGCAGTCGTCCCGAGGCAGATAAACCGCTCATCCACTGCATGGTTGTGATTTCGTCAGGTGCTGGCATCATGAACGGAAATCGTTTGGAAGCGTAATAATACAGTAAATTGGCAGGGGTTATCGGATAACCAATAAAACTGTCGGCTCCTGCCCTTGCCAAACCCTCAATGATCAGCCTTGAGGCATCCGTTAACACCACTTTTGATTCTATTTCCATATCCTTTTTGGGGTTAAATGGTCTAAACTTAAAATTATGACATGGCAAAAATAGGAATTTTAATGTGTTGCAAATGGAAAATGAAAAAAGTTAGACGAGGGGAAAAAATTTATCCGGAAATTATTGTATGATTTAGTCAGGGATGTTCTGAATCGGGCATAGGTAACTGATTTTGAATTCTTTTTCAATTTTGTTTGCACCTGGTCTGCCAACAGGATTCCTTTCCCTGGCAATTCAGAATTCCCGCTATGGAAATATAAGTATTTTTGCCGGTTCGTCAAATGGTCATAAATTTATCCTATGTCTCCAATACTTATCAGCCTGATCATAGTTTGCTATTTTGCCATTTTGCTGGTAGTTTCAGGGATTACATCCAGAAATGCCGACAATGCCTCATTTTTTATCGGAAACCGTCAATCGAAATGGTACATAGTGGCCATCGGAATGATAGGTGCATCCATTTCGGGAGTAACCTTTATTTCCGTTCCCGGCTGGGTTGGCGCCACCCATTTTTCCTATATGCAGGTTGTTTTTGGCTATTTAATCGGATATCTGGTCATCGGGACAGTACTGATGCCGCTTTATTACAGGCTTAATGTAACTTCCATCTATACTTATCTGGAACAACGTTTTGGGAAATGGGCATATAAAACAGGTGTTGTTTTCTTTCTTTTTTCCAGAACCTTTGGCGCTTCAGCACGTATGTATCTGGTAGCCAATGTGCTGCAAATCACCATCCTCGACAGGTGGCATATTCCGTTTGTGGTTACGGTCATCCTGTCCATCCTCATGATCTGGCTATATACCAACAAAGGAGGCATAAAAACCATCATCTGGACAGATACGCTTCAGGCATTGTTTTTCATCACAGCCGTTGTCCTGACCGTTATCATCATCAGCCAGCAACTCGGTCTGAACCTGAAAGGACTTATTGCCACCATTTACCACAGCGACTATTCCGGAATGTTTTATTTCAACAACTGGCAGGAAAAGCACTTTTTCTGGAAACATTTTGTTGGCGGAGCTTTTATTGCTATTGCCATGACCGGCCTCGACCAGGATATGATGCAGAAAAATCTGAGCTGCCGCAACATCCGTGAAGCTCAGAAAAATATGTTTACTTTTTCATTGCTCTTACTCCCTGTCAATCTTATTTTTCTGTCGCTTGGTGCCCTCCTTTTTATTTTTGCAGAAAAATATCAGATTCCTTTGCCTGAAAAAAGTGATGACCTGTACCCAATGATAGCCACTGGCGGATATTTAAATATCAGTGCAGGTATTTTCTTTATCATCGGAATCATTGCAGCCGCCTATTCCAGTGCCGATTCAGCCCTGACAGCACTTACCACTTCCTTTAGCGTAGATGTGCTTGAAATTCAGAAGCTAAATGATGAAACAAAAAAGACACGCATACGCAGACAGGTTCATTTGGGTATTTCTGCTGTCATGCTGCTGGTTATTCTTGCCTTTCGTGCCATCAACAACACCAGCGTCATTGATGCTATTTTTATTGCTGCAGGCTATACCTACGGCCCATTGCTGGGTATTTTTGCCTTCGGCCTTCTGACACGCAGACAACTGAGAAATAATTTCCTTGTCCCCCTTATTGCATTGCTCTCACCGATCATTTGTTACTTTATCAACCAGCATTCATCCCAATGGTTGGGGGGATATAAATTCGGATATGAACTGCTCATTCTCAATGGATTAATAACTTTCACCGGACTTTTGCTCATCAGCTTCAGGCAGGAAAGAATGGTGATGGGTGATGAGTGACGGGTGATGCGTTTTTTGTGTCTGGTGATGATTGCCGATTGCCTGCTTATTAAACAAATCAACTGGCATACTGTTAAACTTCATCTCAAGGATAGACTGAACTGAATTTCATTTTCGTATTTCCTGACGAGCTGAATTTCCTGAAAATCAGAAGAGAAGATGCCGGATGGGCAAAGCACTCCGTTTTGAGCACATTATGTTGCATCAGCGAAGTTTTTCACCCTGATGAAATAAAAGATGTTTTCCGGCAATGACACACTTACTCCAATTTTCGACACGCTTTTGGGCAAATTAATACACACTTACGAAGTATCTATTGTTTTGGCTTTGGCGACATGATACCTTTGTGCCAGATTTATGAAATTCGTAAAATAAGGAAATATGCATAAAAATTTTGAGGAAGAAATTGTTTATTTTATCAAGGAAGACAATGATAACATCAGTATCAGTGTCAGTGATCTGGCGGGGAGCCAGCTATACAGTTTCGTCAAGGCTCCCGGGAAAAGGCTTGTTGACGGCAATCTGAACAATATTTTCCTTGGAAAAGGCAAGGAACTTAAAAACAAAAAGGTTCATCTGGGAACAGTGATGTCGGGATACGAAGCCGAAAAGCCGGTATATAAAATGCGTGTTTCTCTTTTCCGGAACGG
>JAAYUY010000027.1 GCA_012517435.1 Sphingobacteriales bacterium
CAGCCATCAGCCGCAGATGACCCTCAGGTTAAAGATGAATCACAACAAACGCAGTCAACTGACCATCAGGGCAGGGGTAGCAGAATACATCCATGCTCAAAAGCCTGATTTTCAATTGAGTTTTACAGCACTTGCTGAAAAGGGGGGTGCTCTGCCCCTGCAGAATGCAAACAACGATACCATTGAATTCGGACTTGACATTAGCCCCCTGCTCACGCAGAAATTTTGTGAGCCGGTAGTTTTTTTCCTTCAGATAATTGAAGATGACGGAGATACAAGCGGTTTCGGGAACCTGCTTTCCTGGTCGGTAAAAGACCTGAGGGGAGGAGAAAAATATTATTATTCATCAGATTCGAACGTTGAGCTGGTGAACAACGCAACAACTGTTTCGAAAATTATCATCAATCCTTATGGCTGGCCTCCTGAAAATCTTAAACTGGCCAATGATTCGGGAAAAGTATTGCTTAGCTGGGAAAAACCTTTAACCCATTCCGGCCTGCAGTATTATGTGGTTTACAGGGATGGAAAAGAATTCAGAAACACAACAGATACTTTTCTGATCCTGCCTTACGATGTCAACGGAACGACTTTTAAAGTTAAAGCAAGCTATCCGGGCGGATTGTCATCTCCTTCCAACACAGTGGTGTTAAACAACGATCTTCACTTACCGGTGGCAGGCTCAGGGTATAGCCTGATGTTTGACGGAATTGACGACTGTGTGGATTGCGGCAAAAAAGTACACATTGCTGATCATGATTTTACGGTAGAATTCTGGGCAAAACGCGAACCTGATGCTGCCAACCGTTTTGTTGTCGGTCATGGCAAATGGAACACCGGCAGCAAAGGGCTGCATATTGGCTTCAGGGGAAACAGGTTGTATTTTGGCTTCTGGGGCGATGATATTCAATCAGATGAAACATTTACAGATAATGGCTGGCACCACTATGCCTGTACCTACGACACTGTTACCAAACTTCAGAAACTTTACCGTGATGGTGTTTTTCTGAACGAGAGGGTAGCCAAAGGCAATTACAGGGGAGAGGGCAGTCTGTACATTGGTTGTATGAGTGCTACCCGCTGGATTTTTAATGGAGAACTCGATGAGGTTAGGATCTGGAACTATGCCAGAACGGAAAAAGAAATTGCAGAAAACCGTTACATGCGTTTAAAAGGCAATGAATCAGGGCTTCTTGGATATTGGCATTTTGATGAACGGTCAGGCGACAGTCTTTTTGATTTTTCTGCCAATAACAATACAGGTGTTTTAAAGAATATGCAGCCTCTGGCATGGAAAAGCTCTGATGCATGGAATATCAGGATTTTGAAAGAGATAACTGATACCATTATGATTTTCAGTGGATATAGTAAATATGGTCATCCTGTCAGTATTACAATTACCGAACATCCTCAAAACGGCAGCGTTTTGCTGGACACAGCTTCCGGATTTTTTTACTATTCGGCAGGAAAGAATTACAGCGGCAGCGACAGTTTTACCTATTCAGTAGCTGACGACAGCCTGACTTCTTTTAATAAAATATTGATTTTCACACCAATAAGTTCGATTGAACAGATGGCTGAGTCTCTGACTTCCCTGCAGGTTTATCCTAACCCTTTCGATAACTATCTGTTAATACAACCATCAGAAAATGAAGGATTAACCCAAATAATGCTGTTCGATGTTCAGGGCAGGAAGATGATGGAGTTTAAAGCTGAACCAAAACGTATGCTGTCTGTCAATACCACCATGTTGGAAAATGGGATTTACCTGATGATGATAAAATCCGGTCGGGAATGCCGAATGATAAAACTGATTAAAAAGTAGCGTTATGAAGTATCTGATCATATTGGGTGACGGAATGTCTGATTATCCGCTTCCTCAGCTGGGAAATAAAACGCCTTTAATGGTTGCCCGGAAGCCGGATATTGATTCACTTTGTCAGAAAAGCCGTTGTGGTTTGTTTCAGACAGTTCCTCCGGATATGCCACCCGGCAGCGAGATAGCCAATATGGCTGTTCTTGGGTACAATGTCAGAGAAGTATATCAGGGCAGGGGAGTTCTCGAAGCAGCCAGCATGGGAGTGGATATCCTGCCGGGCGACCTTGCATTGCGTTGTAACCTGATTTGTATTGAAAATGAAAAGATTAAGAATCATTCTGCCGGTCATATCAGCGATGAGGAAGCCAGAGAACTCATTCTTTTTCTGGACGAAAAGCTGGGAAATGAAAATATCAGGTTCTACCCGGGTGTGAGTTATCGTCATCTGCTTGTGATTAAAAACGGGAAAAATGACATAAAGTGTACACCACCGCATGATGTTCCCGGGGCGCCATACCGTGAGGTTCTGGTCAGGCCTGCGGAATCTCATTCAGAAACCGCTGTCTTGCTGAATGATCTGATATTCAGAAGTATGGAGCTGTTAAAAGACCATCCGGTCAATATCCGGAGAAGAAATGCCGGAAAAGATGCAGCAAACAGTATCTGGCCATGGTCTCCAGGTTACCGTCCGAAGATGAAAACACTTCAGGAACTTTTTGGCATCAGCGGGGCAGTAATTTCAGCAGTTGACCTGCTTTATGGTATCGGAAGATATGCTGGGATGAAAGCCATCAAGGTGCCCGGTTCAACAGGACTTTACAATACCAACTATGAAGGAAAGGCCGAGGCTGCTGTGGAAGCCCTGAAAGATAATGATCTGGTTTACCTGCACATTGAAGCCAGCGATGAAGCCGGTCATGAGGGGAATGTCGATTTAAAAGTAAAAACGATTGAATATCTCAACAGCAGGGTGGTTCGTTATGTTGTTGAAAAAACAGCAAAAATGAATGAGCCTGTTGCCATTGCTATTTTACCCGATCATCCGACTCCCTGTGCCTTACGTACCCATGTTCATGATCCTGTGCCTTTTATGATTTATCATCCCGGAATACCAGGGGATGAGGTGATGCAATATGATGAAGAATCTGTTAAAAAAGGTTTTTATGGTTTACTGAAGGAAGATGAATTTATCAAAGCTTTTTTAAATAAATGATGATGAAAGTCAATCTGCAAAATAAGACAGCACTTGTTACAGGTGCTTCGCGTGGAATAGGAGCTGAAATAGCTTATGTGCTTGCTAAAAACGGGGCAAAAGTGATATTACAATATCATAAAAACAGAGCAGCAGTTGAAAAAACCTTTGCACGACTGAGCGGTAACGGTCATCTGATTATTCAGGCCAATCTGAATAAGATGGAAGATATTGAAAATCTGGTGAATCAGGCCGTCAACAGTTTTGAAAGCATCGATATTCTGGTGAACAATGCCGGAATTTACGACATGCAGGATGTGTTTACTGCCGACCTGAAAACATGGCAGAAACACTGGAAAAGGAATTTGGATTTAAACCTCAATGCCCCGGTCATGCTGAGTTTTTTGATTGCCGGGGAGATGAAAAAAAACGGAGGCGGACGTATCATTAATATTTCTTCAAGAGGAGCATTTCGCGGAGAGCCGGAGGCTCCGGCTTACGGGGCCGCCAAATCAGCCCTCAATTCATTTGCCCAAAGTATGGCTCAAAAGCTTGCTCCTGAAAATATTTTTGTTTACACCATTGCACCGGGCTTTGTAGATACCGATATGTCGGCACCGGCATTAAAAGGACCTCAAAAAAATGATTTTTTGAACCAGAGTCCGTTGAAAAGAGCCGCTACTCCTCGTGAAATTGCCGATGTCGTTCTTTTCTGTGCATCTTCCGCCCCCGATTACATGACAGGGTGCATTATCGATGTTAACGGTGCTTCTTATCTGAGAAATTAGGTTTTTACTGTCATTGATTCTGTTTTTATCTTTGCACCTTCCTAACGATAGCATTTATGAATATTTTTATCATTAATGGCCCTAATCTGAACCTGCTGGGAACCCGTCAACCCGATATTTATGGCAACCGAAATTTTTCAGATTACCTTGAAGAGCTCAGAAAAAAATATCCTGATACCGAGATAAATTATTTTCAGTCGAATCATGCCGGGGAAATCATTGATAAACTGCATGAAATTGCGTTTACTACGGATGGTATCATTTTAAATCCTGCGGCATATACCCATTCTTCTCTGGCAATTGCCGATGCAGTGGCAGCTATCAGAAAACCGGTTGTAGAAGTCCACCTGACCAATATTTATGCAAGGGATAATATCAGGCACCAATCCATGGTTTCCCGTTATGCCAAAGGTGTTATCAGCGGCTTTGGGCTGGATGTTTATGAACTGGCTTTAAATGCCCTGTTGAAATTGCTGAATAAGGCTGATTAGCTTTTCATTGCATTCTTATTCGCTTCCGGTGAACCAGGAAGCATAAAGAATATAGCCGTTTGCAATTCGTTCGACTTCTCCCTTAAATAGCTCGGGATCAAGGTCTTTTAACTTTCTGGCGGGCACACCTGCATATACAGAGTTGTCGGGAATTACCGTACCGGCCGGAACAACCGCTCCCATAGCGATGATGCAGTTGTTGCCAATAACAGCATTGTCCATAATAATAGCCCCTATCCCTACGAGTACATTGTCTCCGATAGTGCAGCCATGAACGACTGCGTTGTGGGCTATGGAAACATTGTTGCCTATTCTGGTGGCTGCCCGCTGATAAGTTCCGTGAATGGTGGCATTATCCTGTATATTCACCTTGTTTCCGATCACAATAGGTTCAACATCGCCACGTACCACCGCATTAAACCAGACACTGCACTGATCTCCCATGATGACGTTTCCCACCACGGTAGCATTTTCAGCAAGAAAACAATCTTTTCCGAATTGCGGGCTGAATCCCCTGACTGATTTTATTAATGCCATAATTTTTTGCTGTAAATAGTTGATTTATAAAATGTTAAATGAGAAGATGCCGTATCAGATAATCCGTATATTTCACCCTCCGTTTGATCCGCATCTGCATCCGTAAAAAACGGTTATGATTTTCATAACCTGAGACAGCTACTTTGTATTGCCTTTCTCTCCATTTTCGCAATAAATGCCTTGCGTATGCCTTATCAAGACCAAAACTGATACGATGCAGGTTATATAATCGTTTGTTTTGATTGCAGCCATAGACATGAAGGCTGTCGAGGACGACCTGAAGTGCTTCGGTGCAATGGTTGTAATAAGGCTCGATGTATTGGAGTTCATAGGGGTTGAAGTAGTTGAACAGTACCTGCCAGCTATCCCCATTGATATGTCCGTTGGTGCCAATCAGCTTAAACTGTAAATCATTCAGGCCGGTGTAGGTGTAATAATTTGTCCAGACCACCGGTATATGACCGTTGTTTCTGCCATCAATACTTTCGAAAAATCTTCGGGCAAATTCAGCCTGAAGCCGGTTGAGCAACATTTTTGGTGTGTCGGGAAGGGTGGCTATGTACCTGTCGGCTGCAATGGTAGCCATCAGGTATATTTCTGCAAAGTGTTTTTCTACCCCATCTGATTTTCGTATGCTGTCGAGACGGAATGAAAGCTCACTTTCAGGTATCCAGTTTCTGGCAAGCTGTGCATATCCGGAATGAAAAGCCGGAAGCAGAATCAAAAACAATGTAATAGTTTTTTTTAACTTTACGGGAAATAATGTTTTCATAGGCTGTTTTTTCCAGTTAATTCAGTGTCCTTTTTTAACTACAAAAATACATATTAATGCGAAAGAAATGATTTTGAAATTGAAGAAGCGAACAAAAAATCGTGGTTTTTCAGCCTGTAATTTATCCGGAAACCGGCCAGTCGCCTGACAATATGCAGAAAGGGGTGACAGGTCAGCAATCCGAAATAAAAATAATGCATAAAATAGTATCTTTACCGCACTGTAAAAAACTGAAAAAATATGCCTGCAGTCAGAAAAACTATTAGTCATGAACTGAAAGATGCTGAGAAGATAATTGCCAGATCGCAGGTTTGTTTTCTGGCCATGTCGGACCAAGATATACCTTATGTGGTGCCCATGAATTTTGGCTATCATGAGGGTTACCTATATCTGCATACAGGCCCCGGAGGAAAAAAACTTGACATCCTTGCCCGCAATCCTGAAGTTTCTATAGCCTTCAGCCTTGACGAAAAACTTCAC
>JAAYUY010000028.1 GCA_012517435.1 Sphingobacteriales bacterium
AGTTTTGGCATAAATCCCATGTTTACGGCAGCCAATAACAATCCCGGGTTTCTCTACATCTTTCAGAATTGCCTCTTTTTCTTCTCCTGTCCATGTTCTTTTCATATGTCTGAATTAGTGTTTTTAATTCACTAATTTAGTCCTAATGTTTAGGGGGCTAGATCACATAAATCCCATGTTTACGGCAGCCAATAACAATCCCGGGTTTCTCTACATCTCTCAGAATTGCCTCTTCTTCTTCTCCTGTCCACGTTCTTATTATATGTCTGAATTAGTGTTTTTAATTCACTAATTTAGTATTAATGTTTAGGGGGCTAGATCACTTTAAACCGATGTTAAAAAGCTGATAATTGCGTTTAATGATCCGGGTATATTTTCATGTGTCAATGCTGGATCTGATTGGCATTATTTTGTAACTATCTTTGCATATCAAAAACTATCAGATGAAAAAAATCAGTTTCGTTATTTTTTTATTGGGCATTGTCTTTTCATTGCAGGCACAGAATATCACACTCACTTCAAAAAACGCTAAATTCCGCTTAGGGTTTAACATAGGAAACCTTTACCAATGCAGCGATGTTGAACGATTACCTGGATTTGGATATGGCCTTACCCTTGAACGCATATTAAAACCCGGGAGTGATGATTTTTTCAGCTTTTCGCTGAGAGCACGTTACCTTCATGGAATATCAAAAGGACTTGACTATCAGTCATTTAGCGGCATACAGAACAATGTTGCACTGAATGGCACACGAAATACATTAATTAATTATGCCTCTTCTCCGGGATATGTTTACAACAATTACCGGACAAAAATTACTGATTTTTCAGGTGAATTAATGTTGTATTTCAATCAGTTGTGGTTAAAAACGCATATACTGCTTTATGGATGGGGAGGATTCAGCCTTGCTTCGTATGAAGCTACCATCAATGCAGTTGATGGTTTTGGAAATATGTACGACTATTCGTCCGTCATGCCCGGAACAAAAGATTTCGTCAGGGATCAACTGAAAAGCATGCTGGATAAAAAATACGAATCTTATGGCGACAATTTAGCAGGACCTGAACTGCTTTTTGGCCCTTCTGCAGGCATAGGGCTCGGGGTTCAGCTTACCAGACGAATTGCAGTTGGAATCGAACATAAAGTTACCTGGACCAATACAGACCTGCTGGATGGGCAGCAGTGGGATAAAAACAATATTCGCTCAACGGATGATGACATTTACCACTATACCGTTTTGGGATTGAAATTTTTATTAGGAGGAAGTGATGAAACCAAAAAGAAAGACAAAACAAAACCCCAAACAGAAGATCCGCGCAGGCCACAGATTTTCATAACAGAACCTCAGCAAAATCCATATCTGAGCCCCGATTGCAAAACCTATATAACAGGAAGTGTAACCAACCTCACCTCTGCCCAGCAACTGGTTATCAAAGAAAACAATGTGGTTCTCCCGCCAACGGCTTATTTTTTCAGACCTGAAACAGGTACTTTTAAAATAGAAAAGACTATTACACAAAACAGTGAATACCAGATTATTGCCACAAACCAATATGGTAGTGCCATCAAGTTTCAGCACATCCACTGCACACCTAAAATTAATAAACCCATCATAACCATTGAAAAACCGCAGGCCAATCCGTTTCAGACAAACAACTGCTTTGCTGAAATAATTGCTCACATCGAAAACATAAAAGGGAAAGAAAACATCACCGTTACAGAAAATAATGCTCCCCTGCTGGCAGCTGAATACACTTTCAACACCTATAACCGTTTGATTATCAATAAGAATATTAAAGATCGCTCGGTTTTTGTCATCACCGCAAGAAACGAGGCAGGAACTACTTCTGCTGAAGTAGTCATTGATTGCCGAAAACCTTCCAATAAACCAGAAGTTAAAATCACTCTTCCTTCAGTAAGCCCTTTTATTACAAGCGATTGTAAAGCAGACATCAGGGCACTCGCCACCGGAATTACAAACAAATCTCAAATCAGCATCACAGAAAACGGGAATTTATTGTCATCTTCCTTTTTCACCTTTGATCCGGTCAGTGGTTTGATAAAGATAAATAAAAACATCAGTGGATCAAGTACCTTCGTCATTAAGGTTCAGAATGAAAACGGCTCTGCTTCAGCCAGCACGATTATTCAATGCAAACAACTCCCCAAAACTCCTTTCGTTGAAATAACCAATCCCTCAGTCAATCCTTTTACCACAGAGGATTGCAGGGCAAACATCACGGCAACTATACAGAACATAGAGAATATCAATCAGATAAGCGTTTTTGAAGGATCAAATCAATTGTCTTCAACTTACTACACCTACGACAGTTATGCCAAAATTCTGAAAATCAACAAGTTACTCTCCGGAAGTGCTGTCATAAAAATTGTCGTCAGAAATGAAGCCGGGAGTGCAGAAGATGCCGTTGAAATCAAATGTTTAAAAGCACTTCCGCCATTACCAAAAGTAACGATTACCGAACCAAAGGCAAATCCTTTTGTTACAAGTAATTGTAATATAATTGTTTATGCTCTGGTAGAAAACATTAAAGGCTCTGAGCAATTAACCGTAACTGAAAACGGTTTCAGTCTGAATACTTCTTTCTGGAAATATAACCATGCCAACGGCATTGTCAGTATCAGTAAAGAAATCAGTGGAACTTCGGTATTTGAAATAACCGCAAGAAATGAAGCAGGAAATTCAAAAGCCTCTGCAACGATAAATTGCGACAAAAAATCACTTCAACCATGCATCACCATTGTCAGTCCGCAGCAAAACCCGTATCAAACCACAGATTGCAAGGTAAGCGTTCGTGCCAATACCACAAATGTTACCAATAAATCGCAGATTATGATAAAAGAAAACGGTGTTGTAATTCCTTCCACTTCCTATTCTTTTGACAATTCAGGAGTTATCACCATGACAAAAGACTTCAGCGGGAAAAGCAACATTGAAATAAAGGTTACAACAGCCAATGGAACTGCCTCGGCCTCTCTGGTGGTCGAATGCCTGCCCAAAGCTTTACCTCCGGTGGTTACCCTGGTCGAACCAAATGTAAGTCCTTATCTGTCAGCTGATTGTATTGCAAAAGTAAAATTCAGTGTTAAAAATATTGAGAACAAAAACCAACTTGTACTAAAAGAAAATGGTAGCATTGTCCCATCATCCTCATGGTTTTATGATGCAGCCGAAAATATGGTTAGTTATACCAAAAACATTACAGGAGAAAGCAACTTTGAACTGACCGCCACCACAACGGCAGGAACTTCATCGGCAAAAGCAACCATCAGATGCCAGCGACAGGAACAAAAGCTCCCGAAAATTGTGATCACCTTTCCGGTTCAGAATCCATTCAAAACAAGTGAATGCAATGTTCAGGTAAAAGCATTGGCCACGAATGTAACTTTAAAAAATCAGATAACGATAAAAGACAACGGAACCATACTGACATCTGAAGCCTTTTCTTTTGATCCGGCCAGCGGAATTATCAGCTTCACCAGAAATGTCAGTACCAAAAGTATAGTTGAAATAAAAGTCAATACGCCATCGGGCAGCGCAGTTGCTTCTCTGGTAATTGAATGTACGCCCAAACCAGAGCTTCCGGTCATTACCATCACACAACCTACCACCAATCCATACACCAGTCCTGACTGTAATACCGGGCTTAAAGCCACTATCAGGCATATTAACACCAAATCTCAGATTTCGGTTAAGGAAAGCGGCAGCCTGTTACCGGAAAATCTCTGGAGTTTTGACCCGTCAAGCGGATTGCTTAGTTTAAACAAATCAGTTGTGGGAGAGCAGTTATACGAAATTACAGCCACCAACCAGGCAGGTACATCAACGGCAAAAATAACCATTAAATGCCAACCTAAAATTCTTCCGCCTACTGTGGTGATAAGCAGTCCTGCCATCAGCCCCTATGTAACAACAGATTGTAAAGCCACAGTAATAGCCAAAACCACCAATATCAGTCAAAAAAGTCAGATTAACATTAAGGAAAACGGAGTAACGATCCAGTCAGACCTGTTCACATTCGATCCTGTCAAACAGCAGGTAACTTTAACCAAAAACTTTGCAGGTACAGCCGTTTATGAAATATTTGTTACGAATGAAAGCGGAACTTCTTCAGCCAAAACCACCTTTCAATGCCAGATACCTAAAAAACCACCTACAGTAAAAATTGTACAGCCCACGCAAAATCCTTTCATGACAAGCGAATGCAATGCAATAATACAGGCCACCGTAACAAATATCGAAAACAAATCGCAAATTACTGTTAAAGAAGGAAATACGCTGCTTACACAAAATGACTTTGAGTTCGATATTGCCACAAAAACTATCAGGGTTAAAAGGAATGTCAAAGGAACGGTAAATTTTGAAATCACAGTCAGTAATCAGGATGGCTCAGCAACTGCCAGACAAACAATTACCTGTATTGAGCCGGTATTGCCACCGGTTGTAACCATCACCCAGCCTGCACTGAACCCATATAATACTTACGACTGTAAGGCTGATATCAGGGCAAATGTTAAAAATGTTACCGACAAAAACAATATTTCCATTTTTGCAGGCAATCAGAAGCTTACCGCCTCCGAATTTAATTTTGATGCAGCAACAGGGAATATCAGTTTTATTAAAGCATTGCCTCAAAGCAGTACAATTAAAATTACTGCAACCAACAGTGCAGGGACATCCGGTGCAGAAGTTACCATCAATTGCCTGCAGAAAGCTGATCCTCCGGAAGTGGTCATTATTACCCCTTCATCCGACCCGTATTTATCTGCACAATGCAATGCTTACGTAATCGCTAAAACAAAAAAAATCACGTCTAAGAACCAGATTACCATTTACAAAAACGGCTCTGTTCTGGATGGAATGTATTACAATTTTAATGAAGAAGAAGGTGAAATCATGTTTGACCAGGGTCTGAGCGGAGAAACCACTTTCCGTATAGTCGTTAAAAATGAAGGCGGCAGTGCAGAAGACAAGGTAACAATCAAATGTCCTCCACCTGTAAAAACTCCTGACATAAAAATTCTGTCACCGGCCTCGAATCCTGCACAAATCAGCACCTGCAGAGCTGTTCTTCAGGCAAAAATCCTTGATTTTGGAGATGACGGGAAACTTGACGTCAGGGAAAACGGAAAAATATTACCTGCCTCCAACTATCAGTTTGATAAAGCTACCGGATTGCTGAACATCACCCGTGAATTTGTAGAAAAAACCACTTTCACCATCAATGTTTCAAACAAAGCTGGAAGTAAATCTGAGAGCATTTCATTTGTCTGTTCCGGTGGTGAAAAACTTCCGTTGGTTACAATAACAACACCCGTTGAGAATCCATATTATTCCGCTGATTGCAGTCTATATCTGACAGCTGATGTAATCAATGTTCAGGATGCAGACGGCCTGACGGTTCAGGTCAATGGGAAAGAACTTGAAAATAGCCAGTACACCTTTAATGCAGATAGCGGGAAACTGGTCGTCAACACCCGAAACCTGCCGGCAAAAGCAAAAATTACCCTTACTGCCAGAAATGAATACGGTACAACCGTCCGGTCGCTTGAGGTGAACTGCAAACCGGGATATTGATATTAAAAAATTCTTGAGTTTACGACAGAATACCCGACAATTTCCCAATTGTTGTAGAAACGGGAACGCATATAAACCAGTATGAGGTAATCATTTTCGGTTTCGTAGTGACTCCCCTGAAACCTGAAACAATCAGCTTTTCCGGAGGCCGGGTCTTTAATGACATAATAATAATTGTAGTAACCCTGCTTCAGGAAAATATCTGTCATATAAAGCTGTTTTTCAGGTACATAATGAAGTTTAAAGCGTGGATCAATCTTCCAGTCGCTCAGCGCCCCGAAAAGATAAATCTCTTCATCCTTGGGGTAAGGAGTACTTAACCTGAAAAACACTTTCACATAGTCAATTTCATTCATTCTCAGGGTTCGGGTTTCTCCTGCTATAATTCTTTCACCATTGATGTCGCTCCATTCGGCATAATCGAGATAGCTCCTGTCTTCATCAGTCAGCAGGTAGTACCTGAAAAAGGAATCGAGAACAATTTTATGAACACCCTGACCTGGAAATTTCTGCGGGCGTAAATCAATGAAACGCCATTCACTCAATCCGTCAAACAGATTTTCCTCATCATAATCATAAATCAGAACATTGTTTCTGACAAACATGGGTTGCAAATGTGTAATGACATTGTCCTGCCTTTTGTTTTGCGTGATGCTAACTTTGAAATCCAGTAAGGGGTTAGCCACATCAAGCCCCTGATAATCAACTTCAAAATCAATTTCCTGTTTGCCGGCTTTAAACCTTGCCTGAGAAGCTCTCAATACTTCGGCAGTCACTTTGGCTGACGAGCTGACCACATAAAATCTGCGGATAATAACCGGCTGATCTTTTTTCCCTGCCGGATAAACCATCAAGGCATAATTCCCCGTTAGTTTGAACCATGTTCCCCGAGAGGGAAAACTGACATAATAGTTGGTATATCTGATATAAGTGTTGATGGAAAAATTGTAGTTTTCAATGTATCCATAATCAGGGCCTGTCAGGTATTGATCAGGGAAAAGTTCGCTGACCGTCCAGTCAAAATTGCAATAAACTATCTGATATTCAAATGATTTATAACCACCGCTCATGTCGTCAAAAGCAAGGGTAAGCGACATATCAGGTTTATTGATGTCGATAAAAGGATAGGAATTAATCTTCCCCGACTGATAAAACAAAATGGTCTGGAGCTGGTTGTCCAGAATAGTATCGGAAATGACATCAGGAAAAGAATATCCGGTACGATGGCACAGCATTAACAGCAGAAAGAATAAAAAAGTACTGGTTTTTTTCAAGAAAATATTCATTTATTGTGTTTTAGAGCCAGTGCAAAAATGACAAATATCATTATTCGGTTGAATTCAGTAAGATAATTTTGCAATTCGTACAACTTTAAAGCCACAACCAAAGACAAGTATAAAAAGTTTCGCATAGATTAGAAATAATGAATTTAATAATTCAATACTTTTGCAGAAGAAATTTTTATTCAATTTTTAATTGGAAAGCAAATGTCATCAGACATCATCAAAATTAAAAGAGGATTAGACATCAAGCTGGCAGGACAGGCTGAAAAAAAAATACATGAGGCATTAAGCATCGAAGAATATGCCCTGAAACCTACAGATTTCAGAGGAGTCAGGCCAAGGTTGCTGGTAAAGGAAGGGGATAGCGTTAAAGCCGGAACTCCTTTATTTTACAGCAAAGACAACGAGCAAATCATGTTTTCATCTCCCGTTTCAGGTACTGTCATTGAGGTGTTGAGAGGTGAAAAGAGGGTTTTGCTTGAAATCAAAATCAAAAAAGATGAAACACAGGAGTACATTGATTTTGGCTCAGCTGATCCGAAAAATCTTAGCAGAGAAGAAGTTCTTGAAAAGATGCTGAAAAGTGGTGTATGGCCACTGATACGTCAGCGTCCCTATGCCATAATGGCTAACCCCATCGATCAGCCAAAAGCCATTTTCATTTCTGCATTTGATTCTGCTCCGCTTGCACCCGACAAAAACTTTATTGTTCAAGGATATAAAGAAGATTTTCAGGCGGGTATTCATGCGCTTTCCAAACTGACAAACGGCAAAATTCATTTGAATATCAGGGAAGGGGAAGCTGTTTCTGACGTATTTACAGGAGCAACCGGAGTTCAGATAAACCGTTTTAAAGGCCCTCATCCGGCAGGAAATGTTGGTGTTCAGATTCATCATATCGACCCGATCAATAAAGGGGAAAAGGTCTGGTATTGTTATCCTGAAGATGTCATCATCATAGGACGCCTGTTTTTAAAAGGTATTTATCAGCCTGAAAAAATCATTGCCCTGACAGGCTCCGAAATTAAAGAACCTGCTTATTACCGTATCATATCGGGAGCAAAAGTAGAAAGCCTGCTGAAAAACAATCTTTTATCAGATCAGGTTCGTGTGATTAGCGGTAATATACTGACCGGAACAAAAATTTATCCAAAAGGATTCATTGGTTTTTACGATAGTCAGATAACCGTTATCCCCGAAGGGAATTATTATGAAATGTTCGGATGGCTGAGCCCCGGATTCAAAAAATTCAGCTTTTCCAGGACATTTCTCAATTTTTTCAACAGGAAAAATCTGAAACTGGATACCAACCTGCATGGAGGCGAACGTCCCTTCATTGTTACAGGACAGTACGAGAAGGTATTTCCTTTCGACATTTATCCGGTCTATCTGTTAAAGGCCTGCCTGACGGAAAACATTGATAAAATGGAGCAACTGGGCATTTATGAAGTAGCTCCTGAAGATTTTGCCCTTTGCGAAGTCGTTTGCACTTCCAAAATCAATTCCCAGGACATCATTCAAAAAGGAATTGATTTAATGATTAAAGAAATGAGCTGAAAATTTTTATAAAATTTTAAAACGAGAAAAATTGAAAGCGCTTAGAAATCAAATAGATAAAATCAAACCTCACTTTGAAAAGGGAGGAAAGTTTTATTTCCTTCACTCGACATTCGATGCGTTCGAGACATTTCTGTTTGTCCCCAACCATACAACCAAAAGCGGAGCACATATCAGAGATGCCATCGATTCGAAAAGGACAATGATTATAGTGGTTCTGGCTCTTCTTCCGGCCATGTTTTTCGGATGCTGGAATGTTGGCTATCAGCATGACCTGGCTCTTGGCCTGGATGGCTCTGTTTTCAGCAGGTTCTGGCTGGGATTTGGTAAATTCTTCCCGATATTGGTGGTATCTTATGTGGTTGCACTGGGAATTGAATTTGCCTTTGCTCAGATTAAAGGCCACGAAGTTAATGAAGGGGTTTTGGTAACCGGATTTCTTATTCCACTGATCATGCCCCCTACTATTCCGCTGTGGATGGTGGCTGTTTCCACTGCTTTTGCCATTATTTTCGGTAAGGAAGTTTTTGGTGGTACCGGAATGAATGTGTTTAACCCTGCATTGGTTGCCAGAGCCTTCCTTTTCTTTTCCTATCCATCCAAAATTTCTGGTGTTGAGCCATGGGTTTATACAGGTGGTCAGCCGGTGGTAGATGGATTCAGTGCGGCAACACCGCTTGGAAATGCCGGAACGGGTGAATTCGATAAACTTGCCTCAACATGGGATGCATTTGTGGGAACCATTCCCGGTTCCATTGGTGAAACCTCTTTCATCGCCATCATGATTGGTGCTTTAATTCTTTTACTGACCGGAATAGGCAGCTGGCGTATTATGCTTTCTGTTTTTGCCGGAGGTGCCCTGATGGCATGGATATTCAACCTGATTGGTGCTAATGAATATATGCAAACCGTTGACCCTGTCATGCACCTTGTTTATGGCGGTTTTGCCTTCGGGGCCGTATTTATGGCAACCGATCCCGTTTCTGCTGCTCAGACCAATACCGGTAAATACATCTATGGTTTCCTGATTGGTATTTTCACCATTTTAATCAGGGTAATTAACCCGGCTTATCCGGAGGGAATGATGCTTTCCATTCTCCTCATGAATACTTTCGCTCCCCTGATTGATTATTATGTGGTGGAAGCCAACATCAGGAAAAGGACAAAAAGAGTTAAATTAGTCAATAAATAAAATCACTTTTATGTTTTCAAATCGGTATATTTTTATTTATTCATCAATATTGACGATTTTGGTGGCGACAGTTCTGGCTGCTGCGGCAAATCTGTTAAAGCCCCGTCAACAACAAAATATTGAAATTGAGAAAATTCAGAACATTTTGTCACCGGCAGGCATTGAAAGCACCTATTCGACTGCAAAAGAGCTTTTTGCCAAATATGTTACCAAACAAATTGTGGTCAATAGTAATGGCGAAGAAATTCAGGGTGTCAGGGCTTTTGATGTTGACCTGTATATTGAAAACAAAAAGCCACTGGAAAAAAGGAACCTTTCCATTTTCGTCATCACCCACGATGACGGAGAAATCAATTATGTAGTTCCTGTCAGAGGAAAAGGTCTGTGGGGACCAATCTGGGGATACATTGCTTTCAAGGATGATTTAAATACCATCAAAGGTGTCCGCTTCGACCACAAAGGTGAAACACCCGGACTTGGCGCTGAAATCAATACGGAACACTTTCAAAGCCAATTTCCCGGTGAACAGATACTGGATGCCACAGGAAAGTTTATTTCCATAACTGTTTACAAGGGAAAAACGCAGCCTGAAGACAAGCATGCCGTGGATGGCATATCAGGGGGGACTATTACCAGCAAAGGGCTTGAAGCCATGTTGCGTGATGGTCTGTCCGGTTACGAAAATTATTTTAAAAAATTACGAAACTCACAGAATCAGTAAGATACTATGACACAGAAACAATCATTATTTTCAGCAAAAGAAAAAAAGCTGCTGTTAAATCCGCTGAATAAAGAAAATCCGATTACCGTTCAGGTACTTGGGATTTGTTCAGCACTTGCGGTTACAGTTCAGATGAAGCCTGCTATCGTCATGGCATTGTCAGTAACCATCGTTACTGCATTTTCCAACCTGATTATTTCTCTGCTCAGAAACACTATCCCGCCCCGAATCAGAATCATCGTACAACTGGTAGTCATTGCGTCACTGGTAATCCTTGTAGATCAGATACTTAAAGCCTATATGTATGATGTCAGTAAAAAACTTTCCGTTTTTGTCGGACTAATCATCACCAACTGTATCCTGATGGGTCGCCTTGAGGCTTTTGCAATGGCCAATAAACCTTTTCCTTCCCTGATTGACGGACTTGGCAATGGTTTGGGCTATGGTATGATTCTGATTATCGTGTCATTTATCAGGGAACTTTTCGGATTTGGGAAAATACTCGGCTACCCGGTATTTGAAAAGCTTGGCATTTATTCTATCGGTTATGAAAACAATGGTTTGATCATAGCACCACCAATGGCTCTAATCATTGTCGGAACTATTATCTGGATACAAAGAACCAAAAACCGTGATTTGATTGAAACAAAATAAAAAATAATAAAACATGCAGGAATTATTTAACATATTCGTCAGGTCTGTCTTTATCGACAACATGGTCTTTGCCTATTTTCTGGGCATGTGTTCTTTCCTGGCAGTATCAAAAAATGTCAAAACAGCTATCGGTCTCGGGACCGCAGTAGTTTTTGTACAAATTATAACTGTTCCGGTCAATTATCTTATTGAAAGGTACGTATTGAAAGAAGGAGCATTGGCCTGGTTAGGAAGCGGTTTCGCTGAACTCGACCTGAGTTTTCTTACCTTCATCATATTTATTGCTACCATAGCCTCAATGGTTCAGCTGGTCGAAATGGTGGTCGAAAAATTTTCTCCTTCTCTCTACAATTCATTGGGTATTTTTCTGCCACTTATTGCGGTCAACTGTGCAATACTTGGCGGCTCTCTCTTTATGTCAGAACGTGAATACCAGTCATTTGGCGAGGCATTTTCTTTCGGACTCGGTTCTGGTGTAGGTTGGGCTATTGCCATCATCTCCATTGCTGCCATCAGGGAAAAAATTCAGTATTCACATATCCCTGCCCCCCTGCGTGGGCTTGGTATTTCATTTATTCTAACCGGATTGATGGCCATTGCTTTTATGAGTTTCATGGGAATTAAAATTTAATCATCGAATAATTTTAAAAAAATGATACTACTTACCGTAAGTTTGTTCAAAATCTTCATTATCAGCTCAATAGCTTTTTTATTGATTATTTTGTTGCTTGTGGCAATATTACTGTACGCAAGGTCGAAACTCACCTCCGAAGGAGAAGTCAATATAAGGATTAATGGAGAACACGACCTGAAAGTCAATGCCGGCACTTCCCTGCTTTCGGCACTTTCGGCTCAGAAACTTTTCCTGCCCTCAGCATGCGGAGGCGGAGGTACCTGTGGCATGTGTAAATGCCGTGTCATTTCAGGTGGAGGAAGTATTTTACCAACAGAAACCAGCTTTTTTACCCGTAAAGAACAATTGAACAACTGGAGATTAGGTTGCCAGGTAAAAGTCAGGGGTGACATGGAAATCATTATCCCCAAAGAAGTCTTTGGAATTAAAAAACTGGAATGTGAAGTAATCTCCAACAGAAATGTAGCTACCTTTATCAAAGAATTTGTCGTTCGTTTACCCGAAGGAGAATCACTTGATTTTCAGCCAGGTGGATATATTCAGATTGATGTGCCGCCCATTGAGGTTGATTATAAAACCATTGAGGTAGATGAAAGATTCAAAAGCGATTGGGATAAGTACAAGATGTGGGATTTAAAAATGAAGAATACAGAGCCAATTTTCAGGGCATACTCTATGGCCAATCACCCCGCTGAAGGAAATATCATCAAGCTTAATATCAGAATAGCCACACCTCCATGGGATCCGAAGAAAGGAGGCTTCATGAATGTAAATCCCGGGATTTGCTCATCCTATATTTTCTCCCGTAAGCCAGGCGATAAAGTAGTTATTTCAGGACCTTACGGAGAATTCCATATCAAGCATACCAAACGTGAAATGATGTACATTGGTGGTGGAGCAGGAATGGCACCGCTCCGTTCTCATATTTTCCATCTGTTCCATACTTTAAAAACCACCGACAGAAAGGTTACATACTGGTATGGCGGACGTTCATTAAGGGAACTGTTTTATGTGGATGAGTTCAGAGCTATTGAGAAAGAATTTCCAAATTTTACTTTCAACATTGCCTTGTCGGAGCCACTACCTGAAGATAACTGGACAGGCTACACCGGGTTCATTCATCAGGTCATTATCGATAATTATCTCAAGCTTCATCCTGAGCCGGAAGAAATTGAATATTATTTCTGCGGCCCTCCCATGATGAATGCGGCAGTGCTTAAAATGCTTGATGATTTTGGTGTGCCACAGGAAAATATCGCCTTTGATGATTTTGGCGGATAAGTATTTTCAGGGCATAAAACTTTTAAAAAAATTAATTTTGACAATATTTTTTTTCTCCAGATATTTGCACCCCCTAAATAATTAGTCATGGCGCGTGTATGTGAATTAACAGGTAAAAGGCCGATGGTTGGGAATCATGTTTCTCACTCCAATAAAAAAACCAAAAGAAGATTTTTACCCAATCTTCAGATGAAAAATTTCTTTATCCCGGAAACAGGTCAGACCATCAGGCTAAAGATTTCAACGAGTGCACTTCGGACAATCAACAAAAAAGGTTTGTACAATTACCTTCTTGAACTTGAGAAAAAGGAAGGGATTAAAATTTTAAAATAATGGCAAAGAAAGGAAAAGGCGGAAGGCAGCAGATCATTTTAGAATGTACTGAACATAAAGACAGCGGAATGCCCGGAACTTCCAGGTATATCACTACCAAAAACAAAAAAAATACTCCGGACAGACTTGAGCTGATGAAATACAATCCTATTTTAAGAAAACATACACTGCATAAAGAAATTAAGTAATATGGCAAAGAAAGTTGTTGCTGGTCTTAAAAAAGCTACAAATATTGTAAAGGTCATTTCCCCTGTCAAATCCCAGAAAACAGGGAAATACAGATTCAAAGTCGATGTAATCGATAAAGAAGAACTTTCAGGATTCCTCGCTAAGAAAAAATAATTTTTCTCTCTCTTTCACCCTTCATATTTAGATTCAGTATCCAAACATACTGATTTTTCTCATTACAAACAGGTGTTCCCGATAATTATCGAAATTATTGTAGTATATTGCGTTTACAAAAAATCAGCCTTATGAAAAGATTATACGCTCTTTTAATAACAATTTTAGTAATAACAATTTCAGCAAATGCCCAGAATTATTGCACTCCGACCTATACAGGAGGCGGGCAGTTGTCGAGATTTTATACACATATACTTAATGTAACTTTCGGGGAGATTAACTTTACCACCGCAGAACCCTGGAATCTATATCCTGATGTAATTTATCAGGATTACTCCACTTATTCCACAGGGACAACTGATGTAGTTCCTAATTATACCTACCCCATTTCCATCAAAGTCGGTAACGGAGCAAACACGCAGGACGTGACGGCATGGATCGACTTTAACCAGAATAAAATATTTGAATCGAGTGAACGACTCTTTCTGGTCAGAGATTATGAAAACACTGGCGACCACATTATACGTGCAAGTGTAAAAATCCCTGCCAATGCTGTATTAGGAGTTACCCGCCTGAGGGTATGTACCCAATCGGCCACAGCCACCCCACCGGATCCTTGTGTCAGCAATATTACCGTTCAGGGCGGAAATCCTCCGACAAATGTCAGCTCGGTGCATTATCAGGATTTTCAGGTAGTCATCAAACAGCCTGATATTCAAAAGTTTATCAGTACA
Organism: Sphingobacteriales bacterium; assembly: GCA_012517435.1. Classification (NCBI taxonomy): domain Bacteria; kingdom Pseudomonadati; phylum Bacteroidota; class Sphingobacteriia; order Sphingobacteriales; species Sphingobacteriales bacterium. The sequence goes on from JAAYUY010000028.1 coordinate 14,329, forward strand.
ACCTGCTCTCACGACATAACGGATGAGGTAGTTGCCGGCACCAATAATAATCAGATATTGAAAATCATTATCACCACCAACACAAACGGGACATTATCACCCTTGAATGCCGATACATTTTATTTTTCAACTCTGGGGACCACCAATCCTGCCGAAATCACCAATGCAAAATTGTTTTTTACCGGAAAAAGTCCTGAATTTTCAACCAAAACACAGGTTGGTTCAACAATTTCCTATCCTTCTTCCATGTTTAAAATTTCCACTTCACAAAAGCTCGAACCAGGGACAAATTATTTCTGGCTCACTTATGATATTTCAGGCAATGCTATTCTCGGCAATATCATTGATGCCCGTTACAATGGCATTCATATAGTGTCGAGGCGTTTTCCCACGGTATTTGACCCAACAGGTTCGCGAAGAATTGGTTATTGTATCTCAAAAGGAAGTAAAAGCCAGTTTGTTTATACACGAAGGGTAACAATAGGCACTATCAATAACGGTATTCAATATTATTCAGGGACAGGGTATTCGGACTACACTTATCTTAGTACACAACTCTACAAAAATAATTATCAACAGCTATCAATAGAAACCGGGAACGGGGTTAATCCAAACTATGTTTCTGCATGGATTGACTTCAACAAAGACGGACTATTTGACAATTCTACCGAAAAAGTTTTGTTCGACAGTATTCTTCCTGTAGCCCCGAATGCAAGTTATGGACCTGTTATCGATAGCTTTATGATTCCTTTAAATGCACCGGTCGGGCCTACCAGAATGCGTGTTACTACTCATTTTCGCGGACAACCCGGTGCACTCCGGACCCCGGCACTTCCCTGTGAAAACCCTGTCGATGTCGGTGAAGTGGAAGATTATTCCATTATCATAGCTGATTCAGGACAAACCGTTGCCGATTTCAGCTCTAATGTTACCTGTCTTGGCAGTCCGACCATCTTCACTGATAAATCATATACTTTCGGGACACAATACAAAGTCAGTTCATGGATATGGGATTTTGGAGACGGTGATACTTCTCATGCGCAAAACCCATCACACACCTATAAAAATCCGGGCGTTTACAATGTCAAGCTTACAGCCAAAACAAATGCTCCCAATGCTATCAACGGAACTGTCATAAAATCAGTCATTGTCAATAAACCAAAAGCTGATTTTTCATGGAACAGTTATCTCTGGAAAAATCCTGTTACATTTCTGGAAGAAACCACTGGTGGAATCACAACAAGCTGGTATTGGGACTTTGGTGATCCTAACAGTGGCTACAATAACTTTTCAAATTTGAAAAATCCTACTCATATTTATGATACAACAGGCTTTTTCACAATAACGCTGATTGCAACGGTTCAGGGAGGATGCCGCGATACGGTTAAAAAGACCATTTTAATCGACAGTGTGGTGGCTCCGGTTGCTGATTTCAGTGCATCTACCTACAATCCATATTACAATCAGAATATCAATTTCCTCGACCTTTCTGTCAATAAACCTCAATCGTGGAAATGGGTAATTACCCCCTCTTCTTTCAAGTTTAAAAACGGCACCAACCAATACAGTCAAAACATTACTGTTTCCTTTGACAGCATCAGGACTTACAATGTAAAACTGATTGTCAGCAATTCAAGAGGAAAAGACTCAGTAACCAAGGTCATTACCGTTAAAAACTATTCAAAGCCAACTGCCGATTTTTCAGCCATGCCATTGAGTGCCAAAGCAGGTCAGTTGGTTAGTTTTCTTGATGAATCAAAAAATGACCCCAGTTCGTGGACATGGAGTTTTGGAGACAAAGATTCTGCTTTTGTACAACATCCAAACCATGTTTACACCCAAACAGGTAACTACACAGTATCGTTAAAAGCCTCCAATCCTGCCGGAGATGATACAAAAATCAAAACAAACTATATCAAAGTAACCAATGAATACACGCTTTGCGACAACGATGCCCCCCGTTCCGACCTGTTCAGCGGTTTTATCTTTGATTCAGGCGGAAACAACGGCAATTATAAAAACAACTCTTCCTGCGGATTCCTCATTCAACCGAATTGTGCCGGGCCTATTACCCTGAATTTCTATTTCCTTGACTATGCCTCCGGTGATTATCTCAGGATTTATGACGGGGTTGACAACAAAGGAAAACCCTTGTTCAGCGGAGATGGATTTACCGGATCTGTTAAACCCAATCCGATCACTGCCTATTCCGGGGCCATGTATATTGAAGAAATAACCGATGGGACTACCAATGCCACCGGATTCAGTGCTGCATGGAGCGCTGTACCCAACATCAAACCCAAAGCCGTTATTGACGCTGACACTGTTGGTTATCTCAACGGGCCGGTAACATTTTTCAATAAAACCATTTTGGGAACAAATAACAGCTATAAATGGGACTATGATGATGACGGCATTTATGATGATTCGACCCACGTCAATGGGAATTTTAAGTTTACAACTATTGGTTATCATACCGTTGCCTTGCTGGCAGAAAATTGTGCCGGAAGTCATGTTACCAAACATACCCTTCGGATAATCAAGCCCACTCAGGCTCCGGTTGCCGACTTTATGACCGATAAAGATACTGTTGCTGAAGGCGAAAAAGTTCAGTTTTATGATCTTTCCACCAATGGCCCGACTCACTGGAAATGGGAAATAAAAGCTTATGATTACTGGAGCGCATGGTATTTTACTGATGGCACTTCCGACACTTCACAAAACCCTGCCATTGAATTTTACGGAATTGATGCTTTCGACATCAGTCTGACAAGTGGAAATGACATTGGCACTAGCCAGAAAATCACCAAAAAGAAAAAGGTTGTAACCTTTGTCAGGGCACAGATGGGGACCTGGCCTTTCGAACAGGATGCTGGTGCCGGCAGGCTTTTCGATGGAGGAGGCCCTAGCGGAAACTACCTGAATAATGAAAACTATGCCTTACTCTTAAAACCCTGCGGTGAAAAAGTTTACCTGAAGTTTTCAAAATTTGATTTTGCAGCAGGAGACTATCTCAGGGTTTATGACGGGAAAGATAATACCGGCAAGCCATTGCACCCCGGTTCAGGATTTACCTTCGGTGCTCCGCCTTCCTTTACTTCACCCATTGTTGCCGAAAGCGGATTTATGTATATCGAAGAAGTTACAAACTCAAATACCACAGCTACCGGATTTGTGGCCGACTGGTGGGTTAAACCTGTTGCCACTCCGGTTGCCTCTTTTGAATATCCCGATACTGCCTATACCGGAGGTGCTTTTACCTATTTTAAAAATACTTCCAAAGGAAGAGTAGATAAAACTTACTGGGATTTTGACTATGATGGAAGCATTGACGATTCAAGCTACAACGGAATTTACCAGTTTTCAACTCCAAAACATCAGTATGTTTACATGAAAGTTGTCAACTGTGCAGACGAACATTCTACGACCAATGAGTTTGAGGTAATAAATCCTACCCGTAAGCCTCTTGCCGACTTTAAAGCAGATCGTTTAAATGCCGATACTTCAGACATTATAGAGTTTACCGACCTGTCTAAATTCGGGCCTAATAAATGGCAATGGGTATTTACGCCACCCAATGAAAAGATAGTTAACCCGGAAGGAAATAATTTCCCTGTCATACAGGCAAAAATCTCCACTCCGGGAAAATATGACGTTGAACTCAAATCTTCCAATGGCTTTGGAACAGACTCTCTTTTAAAACAATCTTACCTGAATATTTTTGCCTATTGCAGGCCGGGTGTCAGCAATCTGCAAAGCAACTGGGGTATTACACGTGTCATGTTAAATACCCTTGACAACTCTTCAGAAGCCGGTAAAGCAGCCTATACCGATTATTCTGCCACTAAATCCACTATCCTTGAAGTTGGAGGAACTTATGCTTTTACCGTTCAAAGTCCCAATCTGCCTTATTCATTCAGTAAAAAGATATGGATTGATTACAATCAGGATGGTGTGTTTACAGAGCCCGATGAATTAGCAGCATCTATTGCTTCCCAGCAGGCAACACAATGGAATGGGACATTAAAAGTTCCCTCCACTGCGATACTTGGCCCGACCAGAATGAGGGTCAGCTACAATTATTCCGGCTATGCCCACACACCCTGCGGACCAAATCAATTTGGCGAAATTGAAGATTACCGTATCATCATTTCCAAAGATGTTACTCCTCCTAAAATTACCCTGAAAGGATATAATCCCACCATGACAGAGATCGGATACCCTTATATTGATTCCGGAGCTGTTGCCATTGATGCAGTTGAAGGTGATCTTTCTTCACAGATAATTCTGACTACCAATGTTAATGTCAATAAAGTAGGTCAGTATTATGTCAAATACAATGTTTCGGACAGCAAAGGGAATAAAGCAACTGAAGAAGTCAGGGATGTATTTGTAACACCCGACAAAACCAAACCTGTTGTATCCCTTAAAGGTTCTAATCCTCAGATTGTTGCTGTTCATTTTCCATATATTGAATCAGGTGCCACTGCCACCGATAATCTTGACGGAGACGTTAGTGCCAATCTGGTCATTCAGAATCTTGTCGATACAGGTAGAGTTGACACATATTTTGTCAGCTACATTGCTTATGACAAAAACGGTAATTTCTCTGATCCTGTGAAAAGAACCGTTTATGTCGTTGATACGGTGGCTCCGGTAATTACCCTTGTCGGGCCCGATACACTTATTGTTCCGCTTGGCGGCCCTGTTGATGACCCGGGTGTCGTCATCACCGACAATTACTACACCGGCTTAAAACCTTTGGTAACAGACAATATTAACATCAACAAGGATGGCTGGTACTGGTACAAATATGATGTTACTGACCCTTCAGGAAATAAGGCAAAACAGGTAATCAGAGTGGTTAAAGTCGGGCACCCTGAATCTATAGACGAAAATGGTTTCAATGACTTAATTGCCGTTTATCCAAATCCTTCTTCCGGTGTGATCAATATTAATTTCAATCTCAGGAATGAAGCCAATGTAGTTACCAGTATCTATAATTCTTTAGGCGAACTGATCTTTTCCGGAAAGCCTGAAAGAATTCAGCAATATGTAACCACGCTTGACCTGAGCCATTATGCCGAAGGAATTTATTTGATCAGAATCAATGTTGACGGTAATACCATCAGTTATCAGATAACGCTGACAAGATAGTCTGCAATAATATGGTCGCAAGGAAAGATGAGGTTACGCTGAAGGAAGCTATCAATAAGTTTATTGAACACTACAATCTGAGAATTAAATTTGATGAAAGAAGAATTACCGAACACTGGCAGGAAATAGCAGGAGAGCTTATTTATCGGCATACCACCAACCTTTTCATCAAAGAAAATGTTCTTTTTATTGAAGTCAATTCATCTGTTGTGAAGCAGGAACTGATTTTTTTAAAAGCAAGGCTGAAAACTGTTATCAACCGGTTTTTGGGTCAGGAGATAATCAAAGACATTAAGATTCTGTAACTTTTTTGGTTTGCGGGCACTTAACCCTGAAATTTACCGGATGAAAAAAACATATCTGTTTCTCATTTTTATTCATTTTCAGCTATTTGTCAGTGGTAACCGGTATTTGTCCGGTGAATTTTCATTTGATGTAGCAGGAAAAGACAGTATTCTCGTCAGGCTGACGCTGGTGAGAGATTGCCTAGGAGATGTTTTAACTCCTGTAACCATAAACGTTTTCTGTGCTGAAAATGAAATATTATTAACTCAGCTGAAGATTGATGTCCCGGCAGGAACCGACATTACCTATGCCTGTCCATTGATGGGAGGTAGCAGATGTGAGAATCCAAAAAGTGTTTTTCCTTTCGGCTTTGAACAGTTTATTTTTCAGAAACTGTTAATATTGCCCGACACCCTGAATTGTTGTGCTTTGAGATTTAATTTTCAGGATTGTTGCCGGTCGCTCAATCTAAAAACAACTTCAATAAATCAACCTTTTTACACGGAAAGCACCCTTAACAGGTGTCTGATGCAGGAGACTTCAATCAGCTATGCAAATCCTTCTGCCTTTGTCTATATTACACATATTGAACTTATTTATTCGCAAGGGATTCAGATAACTTCCAAAGGCTTAACTATAGACTCTGTCAGGTGCAGACTGGCCACCCCAAAAAATTCACACAATTCATCTTTTATTTTTGACAGTCCTTATACTTTTTCTACTCCTTTGTTTTTCAGGGGATTCCCGGATACATCTCTGGATTTTCCATCCGGTTTTCACTTGTCGAAAGAAGATGGGACACTCTCATTTACAGGCGATACTGCACAAACAACTGTTTTATCTGTTCTTTATGAGCTTTTTGCACAGGGGAAAATGCTTGCCTCGCTCAGACGCGAAATGTATGTAGCCATTATGGACTACCCCATCAACCATCTCCCTGAATTGATTTACGACACCACCTATAAAGAGGTTAAAGCAGGAGATTCCGTAATTTTTCATTTTCAGACTTTTGACAGCGACACTTCCAACACTGTATTAATCTCCTATTCCGGTAGTCTGCCGGGGGCAATATGGACAAGTAACAGCGGATATGCAAAGCATCCGGAGGCGCAACTGATCTGGAAAACAAAAAGAGAATTTATCAATGTCATACCTTATCAGTTTACGGTTACTGTCAGCGATAATCATTGCCCTTCACATGGCATTGTTTCAACCGACTTCTATGTGCTTGTAAATGAAACAGGTGCGATGCCGGATATCCCTGCCATGTTTACCATCGAAAAATCTGAAGACAAAATATTCATTCATTTTAATCCTTCTTCACAAGATGATTATACGCTACTGATTACTGATGTTTGTGGTAAATTACTGTATTACAATAACTCCTGTCGTCATTCAGAATCAATTGACTTAAGTAAACTGCCCTCAGGGATATACTTTCTCCGCATAAACAGTAATTATATGTTGAAAGAGAAAAAGGTATATAAATTTTTCAGAAAATGAGGCAACAGGTCAATCAGTGTTTTTTAGCCCTGTAAAAATTAATGGGATAACCGGCATCTGCCGTACCTTTCAGAATGGCATCCAGCTTTTTGCGGATGAGCCGTTTTCTGAGAGGGGAAATCAGGTCAATAAATAAAACACCCAGCAGATGATCATATTCATGCTGAATCACTCTTCCGTTGATTCCGGTAAAAGTTTCCGTTTGCTCTTTAAAATTTTCATCCAGATACCTGATGGTAACTGTATCAAGCCGCTCAACGTCTTCCCTGATTCCCGGGAGGCTCAGGCATCCTTCTTCATATTTCCACAACTTTCCGCTTTCTTCAAGGATTTCGGGATTGATAAAAACGAGTTTTTTCCCTTCAGGGTAGTTGTCAACACGGGTAGTATCGATAATAAATAAATTGATACTCAGTCCGATCTGGGGAGCAGCAAGCCCGACCCCACTGGCTGAATACATGGTTTCAAACATATCAGCTATCAATACGTCAAGTCCCGGATAATCCGGATTAATGTCTTCACTTTGCTGTCGCAATCTGGGATCGCCATACGCTGTAATTCTTCTGATCATCTGTTATGGATTTCGAGATAAGATTGTAAAATGATGGTTGCACTGACTTTGTCCACCAGCTCCTTTTCCCTTCTCTTCATTTTTTTCAGGCCACTTTCGATAATTACCCTGGAGGCCATCCGTGAAGTTAAACGCTCATCAATTGTAACTATATGAATATCAGGGAATTTATTTTGAAAAAGTTTGATGAATTTTTTCACAGCCGGAGTGGCATCTGTCTCATTTCCGGATAAATCGACCGGATATCCTATCACAACTTTTTCAACTTCTTCATTTCTAAGGTAATCTTCCAAAAATGAAAGGAGGCCGGTTGTTTCAACTGTGGTCAGTGAAGTGGCAATAAGCTGTAACTTGTCGGTAACTGCAATACCAACCCGTTTCAAACCATAATCTATTGCCAGAATTCTTGCCATGATTTTTAAAGTTGACTTAATTCACAAATATTATGCAATTATTTTTCAGTACTTTAGCTTTGGATTCCTACTTTTGTCAAAAAATCAGGTGTTTAAAATCAGGGAGATACATATTGAAAATTATAAAAACTTATCGTCTGTCCACCTGAATTTTTCTTCCCGATTTATTTGTTTTACAGGAGAAAACGGAGCCGGAAAAACCAATATGCTCGATACCATTTACTACACTTCGATGGGAAAAAGTTATTTTTCCGGTAATGATGTAAGGAACATTCAGGAAGGCAAGCTTTACTTCAACCTCAGGCAGGTCAATGACATCAACGGAGAGATTACGGAAGTTTTCGTAGCCCTTGCAAACGGAAGTAAAAAAAGGATCAGAGCCAATCAAAAAGATTATGAAAAAATCTCAGACCACATCGGGCGTTTTCCTTTGGTTATGGTTACACCTTACGACATTGAGCTGATCGACAATGGCAGTACAGAAAGAAGAAAATTTCTTGATCGCCTGATTTCTCAAACAGACCAGAATTATCTCAATCTGATACTTCAGTATAACCGTGCACTTCAGCAGCGTAATGCCCTGCTTCGCTGGATGAATGAAAAAGGCAGCCGGAATGTAAAGCTGCTTCAGGCTTACAATCAGGTAATAATAAAAACATCCAGTCCCATTTTCCTGATCCGTAAGCAATATATTGAAGATTTGAACGAGCTGGCTTCTGAATTTTATGCTGGCATTGGGAATAAAAAGGAAGAAATCAGTCTTTCCTATGTTTCTGTTTTAAATGAAAAATCAGCTGAAAATATTCTGACAGAAATGGAAGAAGATGATATCTCAGCCGGCAGGACAATTACCGGAATACACCGGGACGACATCAACATACGCCTGAATGGTAAAGAAGCAACATCATTTGCTTCACAGGGGCAGAAAAAAAGCATTCTGCTGGCTGTAAAACTGGCTGAATATATCCTGATAAAAAACCATAAAAATTTCAGACCTGTTCTGCTCCTTGACGACCTCATGGATAAACTCGATGAAAAAAGATTTCAAAACCTGCTACATTTGATTACAAATGACGATTTTGGTCAGGTCTTTATTACCGACACCAGCTATGAAAGAATGAAAAACATGTTGGATGCTGTAACTGCTGATTATTCTTTTTTTGAGGTCAATGAAGGGAATATTCAATTAAAAACTATTTTTGAAACATCATAAATCATCTGGTTTTTACGATAAAGCTGTATTTTGAACCGTTTTGAAAAATATCTCCGGCTGTTTTTGATGTGGCGTGTAAGAAACATCAAAGATAAGCCTTTTATCCTTATCCTGAGTGTGTTGATTGGTCTGCTGACCGGATTGGCTGCTGTAGTACTGAAAAACACGGTTCATTTTATTCAGGAAGTCCTTGTTAAACAATTCAGTGACCTGAATATCAATTACCTGTATCTTTTTTACCCGTTTATGGGAATTTTATTTACGACCTTGATTATCAAATACATCATAAAAAAACCATTGGGACATGGAGTTCCGGCCACACTGCTTTCCATTTCGCGTCAAAATGCAATAATGCCACTTCATTCGACCTATTCTTCCATCATTACAAGTGCTTTTACAGTTGGTTTTGGGGGAAGTGTCGGATTGGAAGGTCCGACTATCAGCACCGGAGCTTCGATTGGCTCAAACGTAGGTCGTTTACTTCGTCTCGACTTTCGCAACCGTGCTCTCCTGATGGCTTGTGCGGCTTCAGGTGCTATGGCAGCCATGTTTAAAGCTCCCATTGCGGCTGTCATCTTTTCTATTGAAGTGCTGATGCTCGACCTCACCCTTTCTTCCATGATTCCCCTTCTTCTGGCTTCTTCCGTAGCCGTTCTGACTTCTTATTTTTTCTTTGGAAGAGATGTCCTTTTGCATCCCGACATGAAAAATGCCTTCTTTTTTCATGAAGTCCCATTCTTCGTTTTACTGGGAATTCTTACGGGATTTTTCTCTGTCCATTTTACAAGGGGATTCTATATGGTCTCCGGATTTTTTAACAATATTAAAAATACTTTTACCAAAATTTTAGCCGGAGGTGTTTTTCTGGGTGTTCTGATTTTTATATTTCCCCCACTCTTTGGCGAGGGTTATGAATCCATCAACTTCCTGCTGCAGGGGAACCATGATGTTTTGCTGAAATCTTCATTATTTTTTCCATTCCGTGATAATGTATGGATGGTCATCCTGTTCCTTGGGAGCATGGTTTTCTTTAAAACATTTGCAACCGCTGCCACATTAGGAGCAGGAGGAATAGGTGGGATTTTCGCTCCTTCCCTGTTTATGGGGAGCCTGCTGGGTTATACTTCAGGCCTCATTGCCAATGAGTTATTTAACATGGATGTTTCACTCATCAGTGCAGCTCTGGTAGGCATGACAGGCACTGTTGCCGGGGTTTTACACGCCCCGCTGACCGCTATCTTTCTGATTGCTGAGGTTTCTTCGGGCTATGATCTCATCATTCCGCTGATGATGACCTCTGCCATTTCCTATTCCACCATGAGATATTTTGAAAAATATTCTATTTACACTTCTGAACTGGCAAAGCAAGGCGACCTCCTCACTCATCATAAAGATAAAACTGTCCTGACCTTGCTGAAAGTTCCCGATCTTGTCGAGAAAAACTTTTTAACAGTTAGTCCTGACGACAGCCTGAGAACTTTAGTAAAACTTATCAAGGAATCTGTCAGAAATATTTTTCCGGTCGTAAGTGAAGACGGTGATTTTCTGGGGCTTATACCATTGGATAACATCAGAAAAATTATGTTTGAGCAGGAAATGTACGACAATGTTTTTGTCAGAGACCTGATGATACAACCTGGTGAACTGGTAACCATGCAGGATAATATGGATATTGTTATGGAGAAATTTAAATCCTCCGGACACTGGAATCTTCCGGTAGTGGACAACGGTAAATATATAGGCTTCGTTTCCCGTGCAAATATCTTTAATGCTTACAGAAATATGCTTCTGCGTTTTTCAGAAGATTAAAATTTTCCTTATTTTTATCCTTAAAACTTTAACTTTGTGGGTGATTAATCCTTAAATTTTTTTAAAATGGCATCATTAAACAAAGTATTTTTAATCGGGAATCTGGGACGTGACCCCGAAATCAGAACATTCAGTGAAGGTTCAAAAAAAGCAACTTTCACTCTGGCAACCACAGAAAGATATAAAGACAAAAACGGTGACTGGAAAGATGATACGACCTGGCATAATATAGGTGCATTCGGATTTCTGGCCGACCGTGCTGAGACATATCTGAAAAAAGGCAGCCAGGTGTTCATTGAAGGTCGTATTACGACACGTACTTACACGGATTCAAACAATGTTGAAAAAAAATTTACTGAGATAATTGCCAGCAATTTCATGATTCTGGGTAAAAAGGAAAGCACTACTGAAACAAGGGAAACCCCGGATCAGGTTCCTGAAATCGATTATCCTCCTGTCGGACTTGAAGCTGCACCTGAAGACGACCTCCCTTTTTAAATTCTGCAAAATAATATATGATTCTTTCGGAGATAATCTCTGTTTATTTCAATTTGCTGCAAATTATTCAGGTTAAAAATGAAATCGACCTGAATTATTATCTGGTGGCTGCTTGTCTCCTTATTCTTTTATTATTGTCGGCTTTAGCTTCCGGCTCCGAAGCTGCCTTTTTCAGTATTTCACCTAAACAAAAACATCTGATTGAACAGTCAAAACATTACCATGATAAACTTATTTCCAAACTCATACATGAGCCGAAAAAACTGATCGGAACCATCCTCCTGTTTAACAATCTGGTCAATATTTCGATTGTGGTATTGTTTACTCTTTCCTTTAATCATTATTACAGGATAAGCAATTCACCCCTTCTGTCTTTTTTATTTGAAGTGGTTTTTATCACACTTTTACTGGTTATTTTCGGAGAGTTATTCCCGAAAATTCTGGCAACTCAAAAAAATTATTCCTTTTCAAAGTTGGTGGCAATTCCAATATCCTTCTTGTTTAAACTTTTTAGCCCGTTTACTTTTCTGATGATCTCAGGAACAAAAATAATTGATGAAAGAATCAAGCGTAAAAACATTGGTTTTTCTGCAGAAGAGCTCAGGCATGCCATTGAACTCACCGGTAATAAAGAGCAGTCTGCCGAAGAAAAAAACATACTGAAAAGGATAGTTACTTTCGGCAATGTGTCTGTCAAACAAATCATGACCCCACGTATGAATGTGGTTGCCGTTGAAAAAAACATGGACTTCCTTGAACTTTTAACGGAAATTAAAAACAATAAATTTTCAAGGGTTCCTGTGTATGATCTTAATCCGGACAATATTTCAGGCATTCTTTATATCAAGGATCTTCTTCCTTATCTTGATAAAACTGCAAAATTCAACTGGCATAAGCTGATTCGGCCTGCATATTTTGTTCCGGAAACCAAAAAAATTGACGATCTGTTACACGATTTTCAGACAAAAAAAGTTCACATGGCTGTTGTTTTTGATGAATTTGGCGGATTTTCAGGAATTGCTACCCTTGAAGACGTTTTAGAAGAAATTGTGGGTGAAATAACGGATGAGTTTGACGAAACCCAACTTCCTTTTATCAGAAAAATTGATGAAAATACTTTTCAGCTTTACGCTTCTACTTCTCTGACAGATACTGTTAAAGCGCTAAATCTGGAAGAAGATTTCTTCGATACATATTCAGCAGAGGTGGAATCTATCGGTGGACTGATTGTCGAAATTCTCGGTAACATTCCGTCCACAGGGCAAAAAGTTAGTTTTAAAAATCTTGAAATGACCATAACTGCATCTGATGAGAAAAAAATAAATGAGATTACCATAAAAATAATTCAACCGGAAGAATAATTACCCATGCCTGATTTTTCCCATCTGCTTAATGATCAAAACATCTCCCTCGTTATTTTTATTATCACCTACACCGGTATTATTTTCACCCGACTTCCGTGGATCAATGTTGACAGGCCTTCAGCAGCCTTCTTCGGTGCTGTTGCGATGGTTCTTTTCGGCATCCTCAGTATCGATGAAGCTATTCATGCTATCGATTTCAATACAATCCTGCTTCTGCTCGGCATGATGATTATTATTGCTACCCTTCAACTGGACGGTTTTTTCTCCCTGATCGCCACCAAAACCATTACCTACTCCCGGAATCAAAGACGTTTGCTTGTGTTTATCGTTTTTGTTACAGGCATTTCAAGTGCTTTTCTGGTCAATGATGCTGTTGTCCTGATTTTTACGCCTGTTATTATCATTATCTGTCAGCAATCTCAGCTCAATCCTCTTCCTTTTCTGATGGCTGAAATTCTCTCGTCCAACATCGGTTCAGCCATGACCATCACCGGTAATCCGCAAAATATGCTGATTGGTATTAATTCCGGTATTTCCTATTCCAGATTTTTATTTCAGCTACTACCTGTTTCGCTGATGGGTATGATCATGATTGTTTTTGTTGTCAGGTGGGTTTATAAAAAAGAATTTACGACTAAAAAGAAACTGATAACCAACCATGATGAATTTTCCTTTAATTACTCCTCTATGAAGTTATCGGTTCCGGTATTCCTGCTGGTGATCATTTTTTTCTTTCTCGGCAAATTATTTTCAATCAGCATTCCCCTGATTTCCCTGACCGGAGCTTCCCTGATACTGATATTTGGAAAAATAAAGCCATCAAAGGTTATTCAAAAAGTTGACTGGGTGCTGCTGCTCTTCTTTGCTTCCCTGTTTATTGTGGTGGAGGGTATTGAAAAAACGGGCATTACACGAGAACTTATTTCTTCTCCCATACTTCATGAAGACTTGAAAAGCATAGGTATCATTCATCTGACCAGTCTTTTTATGTCGCAGATTGTCAGTAATGTTCCATATACCGTACTGATGCTTCCTGTAATGAATCAACACCAGAGCGAACTGTTGTGGCTCTGTCTGGCTTCTGCTGCTACCCTTGCTGGTAATGCCACTCTCATTGGTGCCATGGCCAATCTTATCGTTGCCGAAAGTGCATCTTCCTATGGTATTAAAATCAGATTCAATGAGTTCCTCAAGTCTGGTCTGCTGACCACTTTTTTATCATTTCTGATTTCGATAGCTGTTTTTTACCTTTACCTTCACAGATAATAAAAGGCTGTCTTTATTCAAGACAGCCTGACAGGTTTATATGTATTTTCCTTAGTTGTTTTCAGTCGTGAGCGGCTCAACAGAAACGTAGGATTTGTCGTTCCTTTTCTTCCTGAACTTCACCATGCCGTCAATCTTTGCAAACAAGGTATGGTCTTTTCCGATTCCGACATTTTCACCGGGGTGATGTACTGTCCCGCGTTGCCTGACCAAAATGTTTCCTGCTCTGGCAAACTGTCCGCCATATAATTTAACGCCTAATCTCTTGCTGTGTGATTCGCGTCCGTTTTGTGAACTACCCGCACCTTTTTTATGAGCCATTTTGCTTAGTTTTTAATGTTTGTGATTAAAATTTTTGTCAGATACTGACGGTGTCCTCTTTTTACCCGGTAACCCTTATGCTTTTTCTTCTTGAAAACGATTACCTTATCTCCTTTCAGATGTTCAACAATTGATGCCGTAACTTTTGCACCTTCTATGACGGGACTACCTACTTCTACTTTCCCATTATTTTCTCTCAGCAATACTTTATCAAACTCCACCACATCACCTTTATTGCCTTCAATACGATGAATATACAAAGACTGATTTTCCTGAACCTTAAATTGCTGGCCTACAATGTCAACTATTGCGTACATAAAATGTTTTATTTGGGGGTGCAAATATCCGGACTATTTTTTCAATTGCAAAATTAATTTTGATTTTATCTGAGTTTTTTATGCTCCTTAACATCTAACTTGACCTTTAACGAATCACTGATTTTCTATCTCATAGAAAATCAAGTTGTTACATCTCTCTCCATTCCTGATCTTTTTGCAAAACCAAGGAACTCACTTTGTCATTAAGTAAATAACATGATTCGACCTCATTTTATTAAAAATCTATTTAGTCCATTAAATGATGAATGGTTTAGCTAAGAATAATCAGAACCTTCTCCAAAATATTTTTACAAAATTTATCTGCTTTAAAAATTTTAATCTCCCCACATCTCATCTTCTGAGGAAGCGATAACTTACCTTTGCAGTATCATTATCTGTTGAATTTCATGCTGAAAATATATTTTTGGATTATCACCGGTTGGTTTATCCTTCTGTTTCTATTCATTATATTCAGGAAAAGAAAAGTCAGAAAATTATTGCTTTATTTGGTTCTTATCAGTTTTTCCCTGATTCTGCTCGAAGCTTTGTCGCTGATTGCGTTAAAAATCAATACCGGATACTGGCTTTTCACAGAATTGCACAACCCCAATGCTGAATTATTCAAGCCCAATCCATATATGGTCAGCGAGCCGATTCCTGGTGCCTGCCTGCATATCAGGGGGATCACCTATACTCATAATTCATTGGGATTCAGAAATAAGGAATTCAAAAAGGGCAAAAATAAATTCCGGATAATTGCCATTGGGGGCTCCACAACATACGGGACAGGAGTCAGCGATCATCAGACATGGCCATATTACCTCGACAGCTTACTGGAACCAAAAGCTGAAGTACTGAATTTCGGAGTGTCAGGTCATTCCACTGTTGAACATCTTGCCCAATCTTTTCTGATAGTACCGGATTATCATCCGGATGCAGTAATTCTTCTTTGCGGTTTAAACGACCTCAGAAACTGTTTCATAAAAAATGTACGGAGCGATTATACCGATTTTCACCCCTATAATCTTGAAGCGGTACTTGGGTTTCACCAGTTCAACAAATTGCCACGCTTTGCTCTTATTCGGGTCAGCATTCTTTTGTTACAAAAGATTGGTTATTACCCCTATTTCAATTTTCAAAAAGTCCATATTGAAGAGGAACATAGCATTGCAAATGATCAATATATGCTTGGACTTTATCGCAGGAACCTCTGTTCACTGGTCAATCAGCTTAAGTTTATTGGTGCAGAAATTGTTTTAGTACCTCAGGTCTTACACCCGGAAGCAGTTAAGGGAGGGGGATTGAAATGGTGGATTCCATATGTAAAAGATAATGAATTGATTCCATTGCTCGACAAATACAATGAAGTCGGAAAAGAAGTTGCCGACTCGATGAAGGTAATTTTTGCATCTGATGTATTGAATGCCGGCTGGAAAGCAACCGATTTTACCGACCCAAGCCATTTTACTCCTGAAGCTAATCTGAAATTTGCAGGAATTCTGGAAAACTGCATCAGGAAAAACATTTTACCTAATTAATTGACAAATGAAAAAAGCAATAATTTTACTGTTTTTCAGTGCTATTACATTTTTAGTTTCTTCCCAAAGCCCAGACATCAGCATACGAACCACAGGAAAAATATGCGGAGAAATTCTGGAAGCTGAATTTATCAATGCAGGAACAACAGAATTATACATCAGTATTCAGCCCTTTTATTTACCGGATTTGCCGGGCGGACAGGCAGTTATTGTCCCGTACGGATTATCCTTCAACCTTCAGCCTTCAGAGCGAAAGCTGATTAACCTTAATGGTTTTACAGTTTTTTCCGACAGACCCTTTCCTGAAAAAGGCCTGCAGTTTACCCGACAGGATATTGAAAAATACAGGCTCACAGATAAAACTGACTTTAATGATTCAATAAGCCTTTACGGGAATTATATCCCTGAAAAATTTACAGGTTCACGGCTAATCTCCCTTGATTTTATTCCGACCAAACCCGGCACTTTTGAACTTTTAGGCTATAAAATTGATTTACAACATCAACCCACTATTGCTTCCAGATTTTTGTTATCTCAGGCAAAGATGCTGGCAGATGGCTATGAGAAGCTTTTTACAGCCGGAAAAGTCATTACTCATTTCAACAATGACCCTCGTCTGGAAAAGAATATAATGATACAGGCAGCTCTATGGATCTGTTCTGCCGGACTCGAAGGCAAAGCATTGAAAAACAAAATTTTATCAAAACTCTTCAGGGATATGTACATTGCTGTTTTACATCAGAAGCCTGAAGATGATTTTCTGAAACACACCGATAGTTATTTACGCCTTCTCGACCGGATGGGAAAAGAGGGAAAAGTGTTTATACGACCCGAAGACCTCGACCGTAAGCCACAGTGCCTTCCTGCTGTAGTTGGGCTGAGTGCTATCAGCGACAATGTCAGAACGCCAACCTTCAGCAAGGTCAGGTTTGCTGAATATACAGTGAGGAATCAGGCGATGCTCGGCCCAAAAAATGATTGTCTGCCTTGCATTTTACGTGAAGATATGAAACCCGCCTTAAGAAATTACCTGTATCAGACCGAAATCACAAAAGCATACGGAAATTTTACCTTTTTACGTAATTTGCTCGATTCGGTAGCTTTACCCGTTTTTGTTGCCCAGCCGCTTTCTTATCTCGATGGAATGAAAAATTTTGAACCCCGCCTCTGGGTTGCCGGAAGTGATAAAGAGCTAAATGAAACCCTGTTGCTGATGTATGAAAACATGGCCTATTACCTCCAAAATATTACCAGATTTACTGATATTCAGGAACTTAAACCTGTATATAGTTTTGTATCTGCCTATCAGACGGAATACATTAACTTGTTTAAATTCATATCGGATGTCTTCCGTTTCAGGGAAAGCCGGTATTCATTCGACTGTTGTGAGCTGACAAAAATGCCTGATGTTTCTTACCTGCAACTCAGTCAAAAGCTGGAAGAATTTTTTAAAAAGTATCATAAGGATTTAAGCATAGAACTGCCACAATATGTTCCGCTTGTGTTTGATTCTCAGTTTTTTAACGACTTCATCATTAAGGGAATCGTTTTGTATAGCGAAAAGGCATTATTAAGTTTTTATAAAATGCTGGCCTCAGATAAGCAGATGATTTGCCTTGAAAGTCCTTTTCCGACAGAAAGATATTCCGCCCTTGAAAGAATCAATGCATTTCTGGGAACGAATCTGTCGGATATTGGTTCCTTTGCTTATGGCAGACTACAGGTAAATCTTGATGAGAATACCGCATTGGAGTTTCGTTTTGGCGAATGCAACTGCGGAAAAAAACGTGAAAGCATGTTGCCTTTTCCGGTCATCGAACCGGAGAGTACTGCCTTACTGACAGAGCGACTGAAGCAGGTCAATCTTCAAACCAGGTATGAGATTTCAGCTCATGCCGGCAGGGCTTATTTTTCTTCAGACGGAGCTTCTGCTTTTGACGGAGGTGGATTGGACGGATTCAGCAACATACCTCAGCTTGCCGATTCATTTATCAAAATCCGTTATGGTGAAAAATACTGGTTTTCTTCCCCCGACTCTTTCCGTTTTGACTGGTTTTCAGTTTACAGCCTTTCAGCAGGCTATGATCTCAATAAAAACCTGCAAGTGCGCATTTCGGGTTTCAAATCCAATGGCCTGGCACAGGCGAAAGCCGGATTTCACTACCTCTCCAACCCACTGGATAGTAATTCGGAAAAAGTCGTCAGTTCAGCTATTTTTACAAAAGTAAATGAATGGTCGGTCGGAGCTGGAGCCAGATATTATTCCGGGAATTATACCCGTATTTTTGGCGGAATTCAGCTTGCATACCACAGTTTTTCAGGCAATATAGCCAAAGATTACCTCGAAGAGCTTGAGATTGAAATGAAAAAAACAAATGGATTTTCCTGCTTTTCAGCCGGTATTGAAGCAGGTGCTCGTTATTACTTTAACCAGGATTTTTTTATTGAAGCTGCTGGCTTGCTGTCGAAACGTTTTGTTCAGAAAAGTTTTGCAGGAAGCGGAGGTTTTGATAAACAACTACTCATTGGTGCCGGAGCAAGATTTTAACAGTCGCTTAAGTCTCCGATCACTCATTCATTAAGATTTCGGCAAAACAGGACAAAAGCTCTGTATTCTCAATGAAAAACCTTAACTTTGATGAGCTTACTAATGCCTCATTATGCAAAGATTTATATCCACAAAGGTTACTTCTTTTGATGACTACGAACTTATTTGGATCAAAGTTGACCTTTCGGAATTCAATGACCTTGCATTGGCAGAAAGTATCTATTCAGGCTGCATTCAGAACCTGCATGAAAAAAACAGCTACATCCTTTCTGAAAAAGTGTTTGGGACAGAATCAATAATGTCCCTTTTATCTGAAATCAAGAAAAAATATATTGATAATCAGCTGATTAATCCTTATCCGACCAGTTATATTTATTCAAAACGGGGAGTAAGATTTGACAACTCCTGCTGTTCAATCGTTGCAATTCGGTCGTTATCCGGTTCGGTGAGTCTGAAATATATAAATGATAAAAAATCAGGAAAAATTGAAGGAACATACCTTAAGACAAAAGATACGGAGCGTTTGTACCTGACATCTTCAAATAAACGAGAATCAGGCACAGGCTTTACTGCTTCATTTTACAATCTGACTAAGGCAGCTTCTGAATTTGGTTTTAAAGAGAAAGACCTGATTCGCACCTGGTTTTATCTTGATAAAATCGGTTTTAATTACACAGAATTTAATCAAAACCGAAACCAATGTTATCAGGCACTTGGAATCGATTTATCCGCACAGTCGGATCATTTACCTTCGAGCACCTGTGTTGGTAAAAACGGGATAGAAGATAGCCTGAATGTGGAAGCGTGGTTTATTAAACGTAATAATGAAAACATCAGGATTTCAAGGATTTTTAATCCCTTTCAGAAAGAACCTGATGGAAAAAATTATATGTTTCAGCCTGCTTTTTCACGTGCCATACTGATAGAAACCCACGACTACAGGGAACTTCAGTTATCCGGAACAGCCAGCATCGGGATAAACGGAGAAACCTTATTCCCGGGTGATACGGCCATGCAGATTAAAACCACTTTCGAGAATGTATCAGCCATTCTTCATCAGTCAAAAATGGATTTTCAGGATTTTTGCCTTGCATATTGTTATCTGAAAAACCCTGAAGATGCTGAAATTTTCCATCGTATCATCAGGGAACTCAAGATTAACGCCCCTAACAGTTTATTGATTTTTAATGATATATGCAGACCAGATCTGACATTTGAAATAGATGGTATAGCTATTAAAAAAATCAGGAATGATGAAAAATAAACATTTACACTTTGGATGCTTGCTGAGCCTTTTTGTAACACTATGGCTGATGCAGGCCTGTCAGTCGAATGATGCAGAAAAGATATTTAATTCATGGCAGGAACATCCTGTTTATGCCTATCTCAAAATCATCTATCCTTTCGACAGCAGTTTATTCCCTTCAGATTTTGCCTGTCCCGGGTTCATCTGGGAGGAAGATAGTGCAAAGTCAGTTTCGTGGATCATTTCATTTTATGACAAGAACCAACACTATTGTTTTTCATCCGGGACAAAAAAATGGAAACCTGAAAGGGGTTTCTGGGAAAGGATAAAAAAAGAATTCAAGGGTAAATATTTGAAAATCTGCATAATAGGAGTAGATGATAAAAAAAATATCACTTCAGCGGCTCAGATTAACATTGGCATTTCTCCTGACCCTGTCGGAGCTCCGGTATTTTACCGCGACATACCTTTACCTTTTGCCTTTGCAAGAGCTCATGTGGATTCAATAAAATGGAGATTACAGGATGTCAGCTCTGATGAACTGGCACCTGTGGTGATGGAAAACCTGCCTGTTTGTGCCAATTGCCATTCCTTTTCCCCAAATGGCAAATATTTCGGGATGGATGTGGATGCCCTGGGAATTAAATCGGCTTATATTACTGCTGATGTCAAAGAGGAAATTGATTTTTCCCCTGAAAAATTCAATTATTGGAGCGACTTTCAGAATGGAGAATTTACTTACGGGCTTCTTTCTCAGGTTTCACCAGACGGACGTTTTGTCGTCAGCACCCTGAAAGACCACGAAATATTTGTCCCCAAACCAGATCTGTATTATTCCAACTTTTTCTTTCCCATCAGGGGTATATTGGTGGTGTATGATCGTCAAACGAAAAAATATTGGGCACTTCCCGGTGCAGACAATCCTGATTTTATTCAGAGCAATCCTTCCTGGTCGCCCGATGGAAAATACATTTATTTCACACGGGGAACTGCTGTGTCACCTGAAGAATCAGGCATTCTGAGGGGAACTGCCATTGCTGATTCGGTTAAATTCAATGATTTCCTCAACAGATGTTTTGAATATAAGCGTCTGGTGGTGTTCGATCTGTATAAAATTCCCTTTAATGAAGGCAAAGGTGGGAAAGCAGAGCCTGTCAAAGGTGCTTCAGAAAATGGAATGAGTAATTATTTCGCTAAGGTTTCTCCTGATGGTAAATGGTTGATTTTCAACAAAGCAAAAAGTTTTATGCTCCTGCAACCCGACAGCCGTTTATACATTATGCCGGTTGAAGGTGGCTGGGTACGTGAACTGGAATGCAACACCAATCAGATGAATTCATGGCATTCGTGGTCGCCTGACGGGAAATGGATCGTATTTTCTTCCAAAGTACTCGGGCCTTATACCCGTTTGTTTCTTTCCCATATTGACGAAAACGGACATGCCAGTAAGCCTGTGATGATTGAAAATCTTGTTCCTGACAAGCGGGCTGTCAATATACCGGAATTTGTCAACATACCCCCGGGTCAGAAGATGAAAATGAATGACAAGTTTTCAAAAGAAGGGGATTACAATCTGATTGTCAGGGCTTATTGGCTCAGGCTCAGGGGCGACTATGACGCTTCGCTTCAAACACTTAATTTCGCCATGAAAAAAACGCCATCCGACCCTGAGATTTTTTATCAGCGAGGACTCACCTATATCAAACTGAACCGCCTCGAAGAAGCCTTAAAAGACCTTGACAGCTCAATTGTGCTGAATCCTGAAAATGCCTCTGCATGGGGCGAAAGAGGACATGTCAGACTTATGATGAAAGATTTTAAGGCAGCAGTGAAAGATTTGGAAAAATCAGTTGCTATTTATCAGAAATCACCTCAGGCCTATTACAATCTCGCCTATGCACACAGCAAACTCGGAAATAAAAACGCTGCCATCCGGTATTATACAAATGCCCTCAGCCTGAACCCGGGATACATTGAAGCCCTGATGAACAGGGGGGTTGAAAGGATTGAAATAAAAGACTATCAGGGAGCCATTGCTGATTTTTCAGCGTATATCAGGCTAAAGCCGGATGATCCGCTCATTTATGTCTTACGTGCCAATGCCTATGATGAAAGTGGAAATTACAGTCAGGCTCTTACTGATTATGATAAAGCCATCAGCCTGAAAAGAAATTTTCTCCCTGCTTACCTCAACAAAGCCATCGCCCATTACAGGCAAAACGATTTTAATCAGGCATGGAACAATATTATTCAGGCCTGGCAACTAGGCAGTCAACATCCTGAAGTGTTGTACTGGAAAGGTATGATTAGCATAGCTATGGGTAAAAAGACGGAAGGATATAACGACCTGAAAGCTTCAGCTGCCAAAGGTTTTCAGCCTGCCAGAGCCGAAGTCGAAAAATATTCAAGATAAAAAAACCAGCTCACGAAATAATTTGCGGGCATTGTTTATAAAATTGTATTTCAACCTCCCGGATGCAGGTTACCGTTTAAGAATTATTGATTATTCGTCCTTTAATTCTTTTGTCAGCCAACCACATAATTATCCAATACACAGGCATTACAAAAGGATATAAAATGATTGCCAGAAAATAATAGCCATGATAATTCGAGGCTGCATCACCAATAATCAGGTCAATGATATTGAATGAGAACATGTAAATCAACAAAACTATAAACGGAAGAATAATACTGCCGGTAATGACAATCCTTGAATGTTTTTTTGCCGGCTCTTTTCTCCTGTATTTTTTAATACCAATGAGATGAAGAAAAGCAGTCAGCACAAAGAAAATGAGCGCCATTCCAATTGGTCTGACAGCAATCATTGCCTTTGCAAAACCATTAATTCCGGGCTTGTAAATAACTTCAAAAAAGTCTGCAGGTAGTTCTGAAAAATTCCAGACAGAAATACCATCATTCTGCCCTTTGTTTGGCTTTCCGAGATTTGTTGTCAGCGGATAAGTAAAGTCCGATGCGTCTAAGGTTATTTCCAGATTGTCAAAAGATTTCCAATATTTTGCTGGTGAAAGAGAATAACGAAAGCTATATTCCTTAACCCAGTCCGACCTGTCTGTCCAGACATTTGCCATGTACTCAACCCTGATTTGATGTTCCCCCTTTGTCAGGTCAATCTCAAAGTATTTCAAATCATTCAGATAATAAATGGTCCCTGAATTTTCCTGCCAGAAAATTTCCACAGTTTCCCCCTCTTCATCCCTGGATGATCGATTAAATGAATTTGAGAATTTTTCAAAAGGAGTATGCCTGATCGTCTTATATTCATAAGGTACATCAAGAACTTTAATCTCCCGGTTATCAACCCAGACGCTGAAATTGCCATTATAGTCCTTAGCGATAAATAGCATTGGAATTTGTTGGCCGGAAGTGTCAGTTCTGATGAGGTATTCTATCCTGTAAAATGCTGTCTTAAAGTCCTTATCAATTTTCAGGTAAATTTTTTCTTTGAGGATATCAATGTCATGGCTGGAGAAAGCAGAACCGGTTCGGGTTCCTTCCAAAACAGGGGATGCCATATTCGCCAAACATATTCGTCCGGAAAGAAATAAAATTATTGTCAGTATCTGCCTCATTATTTTTTTAAATTTTAAATCCGAAAAAAATATTTCAACCTATCTGCAAATCACGAACAAATGTAGGAAAAGATTTAATGGAAGTAGTAAAGACATATATCAATTTCTTTCACCATATTTTTTGGCAGTAAAGCAGACGTCCTTAAAATATTTCCCGGGCAATGATTTAATGTATTACATTGATCTTCATAACACAATGATTATCTCTGTTGATTCTGACGAGAAATGTTCCTTCAGGAAGTAATTCGGTCGAAATTGTATTTTGTGCCTTGTTTTGAAGTTTCTCTGAAAGCCACAAACGTCCGTACAAATCAAATATTTCGACTGAAAAAATGCCTTTTGATGTATTGATAGTCAATTCTTTATTTGCGGGATTTGGAAAAAGAACAAATGATTTTGGGGAAATTTGCTCCGTTATAGAGTTTAGTACTTCAATAAAGGCCGTTTTATTCATAGTATCAGAATTACCCTGCTGGTCAGCCACGGCAAGAGAAACTGAAAAACTTCCCGGTATGGGGTAATGAATGTAAGGAGGAGTTTTTCCCGTCCACTGAGATGGAGTGCCTCCCTCAAAGTTCCATTGCCAGCTAATGGGATTTCCTTCTGAAATGTCGGTAAACAATAAGCTATCGCCTGCAGTGATTTGCTGTTTACTGGCAATAAATGAAGCTTTCAGAGGCCTTTCCTCCACAGGCCATACACAAGTCCATAATCCCCTGCCATGTGTGGCTGCAATTACTTTATTGTCTGATTTTCTTACCTGAAGCATATCAACCCTGACGTTTGGAATGGTATTGCTTTGCAGTATCCATTCCGGAGCAGCGGCTGAAATATTATCACATGTCCATATCCCTGTTTCAGTGGCGAGCATGGCCTGAAGTGAGTTTTTAGGGTGAAGAATTCCCCACCTGACCGGTATGTCGGGGAGATTGCCTTCGATGGCTTTCCATGTTTTTCCTTGATCGAAAGTCAGCCAGACAGATGAAACTCCGTAATTTGAAATGGTTATCAGGATGGTGTCGTCAGTCGTACCGGTAGCTATGCCGGAAATGTTGGCTGTTGGAAATGAAGGGCTCCCGATTTCCTTAGCTTTTGCCGAGGTCAGTATTTTTTCAATCTTAAACAATCTTCCCGACAGGGTACCAACCAATACATCCGGATTATCATCTTTATATGACGGACAAATCTTTACAGCAGAGAATATTGCTGAAGAGCCTGTGTTTGCATTGATAATTAAAGAAACGGGAGGGTTATCATTGGCATCAATAGTCAGGAGTTTGTCAATATTATCTCCTGCAAAGGTTACTGCATTGGCAATCAAAATATTATCGGCAGAGGCATAATCGGCAGGGGAGATAAAAGTTCCTGACTGAATACCTGCATTGGCATAAAACTGACCATTGTCGGTAAACTGATAGCGGTTATAATAAAAAGATGTGATCAGCATGTCGGGATAATCTTTGTCGAAGAAGCAAAAAGCTCCATCTCCGCCATTTATCATATCCCTCAGACTGAAAGCCTTGCCTGTAAACCAAAGGCTGCCATTATCCTGAAGGCCTCCGGCATATTCATTTCTCTGCGGATGAATGTCGCAGGTATAAAACTGAAGACTGTTAAAACCCCTGTTTCTTGGATAAAAGACCGGTGTCGTTGAATTGGCATCTTCTGTATAAAAAATACCTCCATCGGTGGAGATAAGCATTTTTCCACCCGTACCAAGGTATAAAAACTGATGAATATCTGCATGAACAAAGTCGTCTCCGCCAAGGGTGTACATTTTTGCCCAATCGCTCATTTTCACCCATGAGTTACCGCCATTTACAGAGCGGTGAACATCCAGTCCTCCGATATAAACTGTATTGGCATTCAATGGGTCAACTTCCACAGTTAAGGCATGCCAGGCAATGGTAGCAAAACCATTTCCGCTGACATTGGGAAGGTTTTTTTGTTGCCAGCTTTTGCCCCCATCATTCGACCTGAGGATGTGTTTACAATAGCTGTAATTAAAACCTTCAGGAGTGAAATAGCCCGATCCAATCAGGGCATATACCGTATTGGCATTTGAAGGAGCAGCAGCCAGCATCACCCGACCCGGGACATTCAGCTCCGGTGTAGCTTCTATCATTTTCTGAAAACTATCTATGACTGTCCATGAACCGGGAGTTCCGGCATCCGACCATAAAATCACTGCTCCACCCTTTGACTTCATGTTTTTCATTGTGCCGGCAATCAGCCTGTTTCCTGCTGTAATCTCTATATCAGAAACGGCATAAGGTTCTTTCTCACCTTTAATATCCGGCAAAACCTGTGTCCAGCTTGCTCCTCCGTCTTCCGAACGATAAAGCCCATCCTCCGGCAGGCTTTGATGTGTTTGTCCCTGATAAAATCCTGAGACCACGGCAGCATACACTACTGAATTCCCGTTTTCATTTCTCACCACGATATCTGAAATATAAGCAAAATCTTTTGTTGAAGGGAGTTTAAACCATGTTTTACCTCCGTCACTACTCTTAAAAATACCGCTTCCACGCCCGGATGATTCCCTGTAAATGATCCTTGCTGTAAAAGGCTCTCCCGTTCCAACGTAAAAAGTGGAGGGATGGTTTGGATCGTAACAAATTGCACTAACAGAAAGATTTTCCTGAAATCCATCTGCTACATACCACATTGAATTACTGTCAATTATATTGTTATTATACCACAAACCACCAGTAACACTGCCCGCCCAGATTTTTTTACCGCTGCCTTCATTGGGATCTATCATCATAGCCCTTACTCTTCCGCCCATATTTGAGGGTATTTCATTCCATGTCAACTGGCTTCCTGAACGGTAAAAACCGGATGATTTGATTTGTTGTAATGCATTTTCCAGTCTTTCGAGCGGTACACGGTTTAACTCCGGATCGAAAGTCATCAGAAAGTTTTGCCAGGCTGCGGCTGCAGGTTCATCCGCCATTTGTTTTTCATTCCTTATACCAAAATGACTTTCATATTCATCATAAAAAGCACAAAGTTTCCGTTCAAATTTTTCATGAGGGCTTAAAACCATTTCCCCTCCTTCAATAAACAGAAACGATAACAGAATGACAAGGATAAACGCTTTCATAAGTTCAAATAATCAATGAATTCAGGTGATTTTTCAGGCTGTAATTTACATCAAAAACGAGTAAGAAAACGATCTGACTTTCAACTTTTAGCAGTTGAAGCTAATACGACAGCAGACAGGATAAGGCTACCGCCCAGCAAGGTTGACCATGAGGGTATTTCATGCAGCAGAAGGAAAGCAAACAAAATCCCGTAAACAGGCTCCATACTTGCCGCCAGGCTTGCATAGGAGGCTTTAATATGTTTCAGAGAGCGCACAAATAAAGTGTGTGCCAGAGCTGTGAAAATGGTTCCTAATAAGAACAACAGAATAAATGATTTAAAATTCAGACTGAAAGGAATGAAGAATAATAACGGTAAAAGGCTGATACATGCAAAACCATCGAGATACAAAGAAATCAGCCATGGGGAATTTTGCTGAACGAGTTTCCGGTTTCCCAGTGCAATAAAAGAAAAAGACAGTCCTGAGAGGATGCCCCAAAGCACGCCTTTTGTTTCAGTATATGCCAGATTAAATTCAGGTATCATCAGATAAACGCCTGCAATTGCGAGTAATGCAAGAAAAATGAACGTTTTTTTTAACCTTTCCCTAAAAAACAATGGTTCAAAAAGGGAAGTAAACAGTGGGAATGTACTATAGGATAGCAGGGCAATACCGACTGTGGAAAGCTGAACGGCTCTGAAAAAAGAAAACCAGTGAAAAGCCAGTAAAATTCCAAGGATTGCTGACAAGCCATAATCTTTATTTTCATAAAGCTTAAAACTTTTCTTATTAAGACCTAAAGTGAGGGAAAGAGCAGCAGCTGCAAAAAGCACCCTGCCAAATGTAATCACCATTGCCGGAAGGCTCAGCCATTTGCCAAACAGCCCTGCAAAGCCAAATAACATGACTGAAAAATGGAGATTCAGATAGGATAGCTTCCTTTTCATTCATGACAAAGGTCGGGAAATATTGGATTTACTTCCTGATGCAGCGACATTTTGTACCAGGAAATTTATCAGATTTTGTGAATATTCACGCTATCATTTAAGCATGACGTAATATATTTATCCTCTGACCGGGGAAAAAACCAGTTCAGAAAACATCCCGTGTTTATTTTTTCACTACTGCCGTAACTTTTTCTGCAATGTGCAAAGCAGTGGTCAGGGTACTGAGATCCGGATACAATTCTCCGTTTTGACCAGAATAATGTCCATGTCCGATGGGTTTTAACTCATACAAGGCCTGAAGGTTATCAAGATCAATATCAGCTGCATAAATCAGGGATGGTTGGCAAGAGGTTTTGTAATTTTCATCATCCGGATACTTGTTGTTGGTCCAGTATTCATTCCAGTCCCAGGTCTGGTTGATTTCCATCAAAAGGCGAAATTTTGAGGAGGGAAGTTCTCCGGTTTGACTGATGAGAACAAAATCGGCTTTGGGAGTGGCTGAAGTAACTGCATCTGGCATAGGTGTTTTAGCTGTTGGAATATAAAGGCCATCGGCTTCAACAACTCCTCTTTTGTGAGACCAGTAAGGAAGAGCAGCAGGTCTTCTTATCTCTCCCGGCTGCCAGTAGTTCCGGCTCTTGTCTCCATGTTCAAAAACCCCTTTGGCAATTGATTTCGCTACATAAAGAGTGGTAATATATTGTCCATCCATTGTTTCAATCCAAATAGCCATCAGCGGATGATTGTGATATTTGCCTTTCTTAAAATTCAGTTCAATCTGAGGACCTGTCGTATGCAGGGAAGTTGTTATAATTTCAGGCATCATTTCTACCTGCTGATTTTTTTTGGTTCCTGTACAGGTTGATAGCAGGCTGATTATCAGGACAGCAAGCAAGGTGGCAATTATTTTATTTCTCAGGGTTAAAATGCTTTTTTTCATATATGGAGTTTTAAAATTCTACAATGATACCAATAGAAGGCAATACCGTTCCCGAAAATGACCTGATGCTTCGAAGCTGATAGCGTTTGGGGTCATTAGGATCATATAAAATATTGCCATTTTCATCTGTGTTCAGTAAAAATTCCTGTGTTTCAGACTGAAAGTTATACACATTCTGAACGTCAGTATATAAGGTCAGAGACCATTTTTTAAAGAAAAATGATTTGTCGATGCGAATATCAAGTTGATGAAAAGGCTTGAATCTCAAGGAATTAAAGCGGGAGTAGTCGAGATATCCCCTTCCGCTTGCATCCCAGGCGGCAATCAGGCTCGATTTCTCAAGATCATAAGGCGTATAAGGAGTTCCTCCAACAAAGCGCCATTTAAAGCCAACATCCCATCCTTTGCCAAATGTTTTTCTGACAGTGATATTGAGCAGGTGTTTGTTGTCCCAGGCAGATGAGATATATTTTCCATCACCATTCAGAAATTCACTTCTGACAAAGGTATAGGAAAGAATAAAATTAATGCCTTTCCATTCTTTTTCCTGCATCAGCACTTCGAATCCATAAGCTCGTCCTTTGCCTGTAGGAACAACTTCTTCGTCTCCGAAGGTTCCGAAATCACCGCCTTTGCTGGCAATACTGATGGAATCGGTAACCGAAAACGGATAATTGCTGTATAATTTATAAAAACCTTCCACTGTCATCCGTGCAGTTTTTGAAGGACGAAATTCAAATCCAGCGACAAGATGATCAGACCTGATGTATTTAAGCCCATTTTCCTTGTTGACAAGAACATTGTTGTTGTTTCTGTATCCCATGGTGGTGTAGGCAGGGGGTTGAAAATATCTTCCTGTATTGAAATTCAGGGAAATTTTATCAGTTAAAACATAAGATGCTGAAAATCTTGGAGAAAACTGATTCAGCAAATTCGACATCTGTGGGGTAAAGCTGTTGGCATCCATTCTCACACCGAGCGAAAGCGACAGCCTTTCATCCAGATAAGAGTTAGTGATTTGTCCAAAAACATTCCATTTGAACAGGTCGAATGCCGAGTAATATTTTAATGTAAGTAAGCTATCAAAAGCAAACACTTTCCGGGAAGTTTCATTGTTATAGCGGGCAAATTCAATACCTGCCCCAAATTTTATTTTATAGGATTTCAGGCTTGAGGTGTTTTCATACCTGAACTTATTTTCCATTTCCTGAGATTTGTAGTTCAGCAAAAGATTTTCTGCTTTTGATTCATCATTGTTGAAATATTTGTAGGAGACATTATTTAGCATGTTTCGGCTGATGATAAAATTTTCAAAGGATTTTTCTCTGAAATGCTTAAAATTGGCGCCAATGGTATAGCTCCATTGTTTATTAACGGGCAGGTAGCCCAATATATAACGTTGGAACTCATTCGGGTTTTTCAGTCCGGTATTGAGGGTTGAAACGTCCAAAGCTCCTAAGCTAAGAATGGTTACTTCCGTTTTGTTGCTGATTTTTGATTTGACTTTCAGCTGATAATCATTATAGGTTGGCAAAAATGGAAGTCCGATAGCATCGAAAAGGAATTGAAGGTATGACCTGCGTACGGAAGCAATAAAGGTGGTATTATCTGACAGGGGACCGTTGGCTGTCAGTGCAAGGTCGGTTGCTCCGACTGATCCTTTAAAAGAGAGTTTTTCAGAATTTCCGTCAATTTGTTTCATGTCGAGTACAGAACTCATGGCATTTCCATATACAGCAGGAAAAGCGCCTGTATATAAATCCACTTCCCTGATAAAATCAACGTTTATTATCCCTGTTGCACCGCCTGAAGCACCCTGAGTGGCAAAGTGATTAATATTCGGTATTTCAATACCATCCAGATAGAACCTGTTTTCACTGCTTCCTCCTCCCCTGACGATGAGATCATTTCGGTTTGCCGGTGTTGAAGCTACTCCCGGAAAAGATTGAATAACTTTTGAAATATCGCGGTTGCCTCCCGGACTTTTTTCTATCTCGCTGATGCTCAACGTACGAAGACTTACCGGACTTTCTTTTTTTATTTTAAATGGGGTAGCCTCGATTTTAATTTCCTCTGTCTCAATAACTGTTTGCTGCATGGGAATATCAATGACCGAGGTTTTGGCACTGCTGACCTGAATTTCTTCTGTGATTACCATTTTATAACCGACTGAAGAAACCGCCAGCCTGATAAAACCAGGATTTACACCGGTAAATATAAATTTTCCGTCAAGGTCGGAGGTAGATCCGATATTGGTTCCATAAATGACAATATTGGCAAAAGGTAAGGGCTCATTATTTTTTTCATCATAAATTCTGCCCTGAATTTTTCCGGTCTGGGCAAAGGTGTTGATGATTGATAAAATCAACAGAATAATTGTAAAAACAGTTTTGTTCATTTTTCAGGCTTTCCTGTAAAACAAGTTAGAAGAATTTTTGTTCAGATGTAATTAATTATTTTGGTTTTGCAGGTGGCTTTTTCTCATCATACACATTGACCGATTCTTTTTGTCCCTGCTCGTTGTACTTAACAAGTTTTATAATATTACCTCCTGAATAGGTTCTCTCTGCCTTGATTACTCCGTTTTCATACCACTCATAGGCAAGACCTTCAATTTTTCCAAACTTGTAATTTTCTTCAACACGTTTACCTCCGGTAGGGTAATATTCCGTTCGCTTCATCAGCGTATTGTTTTCGTAGTATTTTTCTTCCTTAACCTGTTTATTGATAAACCACTGATATTCAATTTTTACGGTTTTATCAACCAGATATTCCTCCTGATAGATTTTCAGCCCGAGTTGATCATATTTGATAAGCCTGACCAATCGGTTGTCTTCATAGTGTTTTTCGAATTCCGTTTTTCCATTCTCGTACCAGGTATATTCAATACCGATAATGGAATCGTTTGAATAGGTAATCTGGGATCTTTTATTGCCGTTGGCATACCACTCCGTAAAAGTTCCGTGTTTTTTCCCATCTTTGAAGTATTGAGCCATTTTTGGCTTTCCGTCTTCATACCACTGCTTCCATGAAACGACTTTATTGTTATTGTATATTTTTTCTTCTTTTTTCTGACGGCTGTTGGGATATTTGACAGTCTCAACCCGGTTTGGACGGGGTTGCTGGGCAAAAACCATCTGGCTGATCAGTAGAAATAAAGTCAGTATTTTAAGGTTTTTATTCATTTTCAGGGCAAAGATAAGCTTATTTACGATTTCTGCTGTATTTTCTCCAAAATGTGTTTTCTTGCTTCATGCATGGCTCTCTGAATACCTTCAGGGTTTTTGCCCCCTGCACTTGCAAAAAATGGCTGACCTCCGCCTCCACCCTGTATTTCTTTGCTGATGGATTTTATCAGCTCAACAGCATTTAGTCCTTTTTCTTCAATCAGTTCAGCGCTCAGCATCACCCACAGATTGGCCTTTCCTGCTGTCTGTGAACCAATTACCACCACTGATGGCTTAAGCTTTTTATTGATTGCAAAAACAAGATCTTTTATCAATGAAGTATTTTCAATATCAATCTGCTTGACAATCAGATAAATATGATTAATTTTCTCGGCTTTTTCCATTAAACTCTCAGCAAGATGATTCATTTTTTCCTGCTGTAAACCTTCATTTTCTTTTTTCAGGCTTTTGTTTTCATCCAAAAGTCTTTCAATAGCAAATTGAATTTCTTCTGATGGTGTGTGAAGAATTTCGGCAGCATTTTTCAACGCAATCTCCTGATTTTGAATATATTTCAAGGCATTGAGCCCGGTTACGGCTTCTACTCTCCGGATTCCTGCCGCAATGGCACTTTCGGAAACAACTTTAAAAAAACCAATTTCTCCTGTGTTTTTCACGTGTGTACCTCCGCAGAGTTCAACAGATTGACCAAACTGTATCATTCTGACTTTATCTCCGTATTTTTCACCAAACAAGGCTATCGCACCTCTTTCAATTGCTTTTTGGTAGTCAATCTGACGTTCCTCCGAAAGGGAAAGGTTTTCCATGATTCTTTCGTTGACAAACTGCTCTATTTCAAAGATTTCCTGTTGACTTACCTTAGTAAAATGTGAGAAGTCAAAGCGTGTTCTTTCATGATCAACATAGGAGCCTTTTTGTTCAACATGAGGGCCTAATACCTTACGCAAAGCCTGATGCAACAGATGAGTGGCAGAGTGATTTTTCATGGTTGCCCTTCTGTCCGATTCATTGACTTTTGCCCTGAACACGGATTGAAGCCGTTCAGGAAGTTTTTTTGCCAGATGAACGATTAAATCGTTTTCTTTTTGAGTATCAATAATTTCTATAACTTCATGATCATCAACAATTTGCCCCCTGTCACCCACCTGTCCACCGCTTTCAGCATAAAATGGGGTTTTATCAAATACCAGCTGAAATATTTCTTCATTTTTGACTTTAATCTTTCTGTACCTGTTGATTTTCACATCACATTCAAGTTCATCATATCCCACAAATACCGTTTCACTATCTTCCTTAGAAACCATCTGCCAGTCGTCACGTTCGATAATACCTGCCTGCTTCGACCTTTGTTTTTGTTTGTCAAGTTCCTGCTGAAATTCTTCAAGATCAACATCCAGATTTTTCTCCTTTAAAATCAATTGAGTGAGGTCAACAGGGAATCCATAGGTATCATAAAGAATAAAGGCCGTCTTTCCATCGAGTTGTTTTTTCCCGGAGGAAATAACATTTGAGGTGGCCTGATTCAGCATTTTAATCCCAGTATCGAGTGTACGAAGGAAGTTTTCTTCTTCTTCCCTGATTACTTTTGAAATAAACTCCTGCTGGGTCTTTAATTCCGGAAACTGATTTCCAAGTACATCCGACAAGGTGGGTAAAAGTTTGTATATAAAAGACTCTTTTTGATTCAGATAAGAAAAACCATAGCGGATAGCACGTCTGAGAATACGTCTGATAACATAGCCGGCCTTGTTGTTGGAAGGAAGCTGGCCGTCAGCAATGGCAAAAGCGACTGCCCGGAGATGGTCGGCAACCACACGCATGGCCACATCGCTCAAACCACCCATGCCATAACGAAGACCTGTTATTTCTGTAATTTCCCTGATGACCGGCTGGAAAATATCTGTATCATAATTTGATTTTTTCCCTTGTAAGACCATGCAGAGTCTTTCAAAACCCATTCCCGTATCCACATGTTTTTCAGGAAGTTGAATAAGAGTTTTATCCGACTGTCTGTTAAACTGAATAAAAACGAGGTTCCATATTTCAATCACTTCAGGATTCCCGGTATTGACAAGTTTTTCTCCGGGTATTTCCCTGCGTTGTTCATCATTTCTCAGGTCAATGTGGATTTCAGAGCAAGGTCCGCAAGGGCCTGTTTCACCCATTTCCCAGAAATTATCTTTTTTTGAACCAGCCAGTATTCTGTTTTCAGGCAGTATTTTTTTCCAGAATTCGTATGATTCCTTATCGGGATCGAGGTTTTCGCTTTCGTCTCCACCAAAATAAGTGGCATACAGCCTGTTTTCATCAATACCATATACATCGTGGAGAAGCTCCCATGCCCATTCGATGGCTTCTTTTTTAAAATAATCGCCAAAACTCCAGTTGCCAAGCATTTCGAACATGGTATGATGATAGGTATCGTGCCCCACTTCCTCAAGATCATTGTGTTTACCGGATACCCGCAGACATTTTTGTGTATTGGCAATTCGCTTGTTTTCTGCTGTCTTGTTTCCTAAAAAATAATCCTTGAATTGATTCATGCCTGCATTGGTAAACATCAGGGTCGGATCATTTTTAACAACTATAGGGGCAGATGCAACAATTTTATGATTTTTTGACTGGAAAAATTCAAAGAATTTCTGACGGATTTCCTGGCTTTTCATTTTTAAGAGAATTATTAAATAAACTGCAAAGGTCTGAAATTTCCGGCAGACCTCAAACAGGAAACATGAGCAATAGGACGAAGCCTGATTACTTTATCTCCAGCAATAAACCGAGATTGATTCCGGTGCTGTTGTAAGGGAATGTATGGTGCAGTGGCTCTTGTCCGCTTGGGTACGGATAATCGATTTTATCATAAAACTTCACCACTGTTCCATCTGATTCTTTACGGCTACGTGGAAACCAAACCAATGAAGCATGATAAATTTCACCAAAAATGCTGACGGGCTCTAACACTTTAATCCTTATTCCCAAGCTGCCGTTATATCCAAAAGGTATTCCTCCCCTGAAATGCTTGACATCCGTACCACCGACTGTTAATTTCATCAGAGGCAAACCTGTCAGAAAGCCTGCTTTCAGATAAGGGTTCACCTTTTTTTCATTATTCATTATGAAAATCATGGAAGGACTTACCGAGATAAGTGATCCCCTGAATTCTTTTGTTAACATGCCCGGAACAGTAACTTTCTGCCCCGTACTGTATCCCAGCAAGGCTTCAAAACCAATATGGCTTTTGGTAAAATAGCCAAGGGCTGCAGAAATATTGATGCCTCCACCAAAGCTCCCATAGATGTTTTCATCGTAGGTAGTAGCGTAATACACCCCGATTATTTGTTTTTGGGTGGGAAGCCCATACCCTGCCTGACCTTTTATAAAGAATGACTGGCTTTTTATCTGTGCTGAATATAATAATATTATTACAACAGCGCCAAGTTTAATAACTGTTTTCATGTATTTTTTTCTGCAATATTAAGAATAATTAATCACAAGTATTTATGTTTTCTGGCACAAAATTATCTTTGTAAGCTACCCTAAATTAAGCATACCATGGGAATCACTGAGTTTATTGCCACCTATGTAACTGATTTTATCGATAAGACGGGTTATATTACCATATTAATCGGAATGACAATGGAAAGTATGGTTTTCCCGGTTCCAAGCGAGGCAGTCATGCCATTTGCCGGTTTTCTGATCGCTGAAGGCCGTTTTACTTTTGCCGGTGTTATTGGATTCAGCACTTTGGGGAGCCTGATAGGCTCTTATTTATCTTACCTGATCGGCAGATATGGCGGAGAGCCTTTTATCAATAAATTTGGGAAATATCTTCTGCTTGACCACGAAGAGCTGGAAATTACCAATAAGTTTTTCAGCCGTTACGGCCAGCTGACTGTATTTATCAGCAGGTTTATCCCTGTGGTGCGACATCTGATTTCGATACCAGCAGGGATTGCCAAAATGAATCTTTTCAGGTTTATGTTGCTGACCCTGATTGGCGCAGGAATGTGGAATGCCTTTCTGGCCTGGTGTGGATATTATCTTCGCCAACGCTGGCATCTGGTCATGGAATACAGCCATGTGGTGGATATTGTCGTTTTGGTTATTTTGGTTCTGCTGTTTTTAATGTTTGTCTATCGCCAATACCGGAAATATACAAAAAGGAGACTGTTGGCAAAATAATAGATTTTCGAGCAGAAGATCAACCATTCCTCGCTAAAAAGAATTGTCATAGATAATTCAGAATCACATATTCAGGCAAGAAAAAGCACAGAAGAAAAATATCCTGATTATTTAATCCGGTTTATTTCACCCAAAAGGATTATTTTGTCAAATGATGAAAAGCAGCAGGAAGGATAAAATCAAGTGGGGCGTACTGGGCTCGAACCAGTGACCTCTTGCCTGTCAAGCAAGCGCTCTGAACCAACTGAGCTAACGTCCCAAAGCCTTTATTTTGGCACTGCAAAATTATACTTTTTCAAAAGATATTTTTCTGATACCGTTAAAATTTTTACGCTCATTCTAATGTTTTCAACCGGCCTGTCGTTTTGACCCTTTGGCTGGTCGGCAATTTTTTCTGCCACCTCCATTCCGGATATAACCTTTCCAAACACGGTATAGCCACCATTTAAGTGGGGTGTACCATTTTTGTTGATGACGATATAAAACTGCGACCCGCTCGACCTGCGTTCTGGATTGATGTTGTCGCCTTCGCGGGCAGCTCCCACAGCCCCGTATTCATGTTTCAATTGTGGACGAATTTCAGCAGGTATAGTATAATCAGGGCCTCCTTGCCCGTCATTCAACGGATCGTTGTCTTTCGAATTGGGATCGCCTCCCTGAATCACAAAGTTTTTTATTACCCTGTGAAAAGTTGTCGAATCAAAATATCCCTCACGGGCAAGTTTGATAAAATTTTCCTTGTGCTGAGGGGTTTCCTGATAGAGCCAGATTAATATTTTTCCAAACCTTGTTGAAATTTCAGCTATCTCATGTTTCTTTGATGGCTGCTGAGCTACACATGAAAAACCAAATAACAAAAACAAATAAATAGCCGTATTTTTCATCATTTTCAGGCCTTTTTCTGTCCCTGAGCTTCCCTCAAAATTGTCTGCTCTTTTTTGCTAAACTCAATCAGAATAGGCGTTGAAACAAAAATGGAAGAATAAGTTCCAACAATAATACCTATCAATAAGGCAAATGAAAACCCGCGGATGACCTCACCACCAAACAGGAATAATACGATAACCACCAAAAGAGTAGTACCTGCGGTTAGTAAGGTACGGCTAAGTGTTTCATTGATGGCCAGATTAATAGTTTCAAAGTAAGGCCTTTGTTTCAAAAGCCCAAGTTTTTCCCTGATCCTGTCGAACACCACCACCGTATCGTTTATGGAATAACCAATAATAGTCAGCAGGGCTGCGATGAATGCCTGATCAATTTCGAGGCTGAAAGGTAAAATATCTTTGAAAAGAGAAAATATCCCCAGAATAAAAAGAACATCATGGAAAGGAGTCAATGTAGCGGCAAGAGCATATTGCCAGGTCCGGAACCTGACAAAAATGTAAAGAAAGATAATGAAAAGAGAAATAACAATAGACCAGACAGCA
>JAAYUY010000029.1 GCA_012517435.1 Sphingobacteriales bacterium
TAAATGGACTTACAATTAGAATTGATGTAAAAATTAACCAATATTTTAACAAACTTTTTTTCATAAAAAAAAGGTTCCGGCATTACACCGGAACCTGATTAACCATTTTATTTTTATACCACTTTCATAGTTTTTAAGCCAGATGAATTATATGTTTGTGCAAAAAGCATGTTCAAAGATAAGGTAAAAATGACCAATAGACAAATTTTTTTATACAAGTTTTCATAAGATAAGATATTAGAGTTTATTAAAGTTTTTTGCCTTAAACGAAAACCAAAACCTTACCTTTGCAGTAAGGTTTTGGGGTGGTTAAAAACACTCGGAGCGCGTTTTAAACCCTTGGTTTTATTAAGCTAAGTAAACCCTAAAACTGTTTTTTTACTACACCCATCAAAGCAAAAGTAAGACATTGAAAGGAGCGAAAAATTATCAGGCCGTCCCTACGGGACTTAGCTCTTTTATTTTGTTAGGTGTTACCATAAGATCGTCCCTACGGGACTCAAGCGGGTTTAGATTTTTTGTTTTATGAGACAATCATAAAATCCGAAAACGCCATCAGCTCCCCTCTCTTTTCAAAAGAGTGGGGCCGGGGGTGAGTTAGGAAAACAACCCATATTAAAGCCGTCATTCATTAATTACGAAGAATTAGGCCGTCCCTACAGGACTTGGCTCTTTTATTTTGTAGGTGTTACCATAAGATCGTCCCTACGGGACTTGAGTGGGTGTTGATCTTTTATTTTATGAAACAATCATAAAATCCGGAAACGCCATCAGCTCCCCTCTCTTTTTGAAAGAGAGGGGCCGGGGGTGAGTTAAGTTTATCAAAAGAATAATTCCGGCTATCAAAAAGGAAATCATAATCAAATGTTAAAACCAAAAGTTCATTTAACAATTCTTCATTGTAATTTTTATCATTCCGGGCACTAATTCAACTCCGATAAAAATTCAGGATAAAGGCTGAAATTCAGATTAATGAAAACAATGTATTTTTGCACCAAAAATCAGATAATTATGTCAGGACATAGTAAGTGGTCAACCATAAAAAGAAAGAAGGGAGCGAAAGATGCTGCCCGTTCAAAGGTTTTTTCAAAACTGATCAAAGAAATACAAATAGCGGTCAGGTTGGGAGGCCCCGACCCGGAAGCTAATCCGCGTTTAAGGTTGGCAATTCAGAATGGAAAAATGGAAAATCTCCCGAAAGAAAACATTGAACGGGCTATTAAAAAAGCATCAGGCGCTGATTCTGAGGCTTACGAAGAAGTAGTGTATGAAGGCTATGGCCCGCACGGGGTCGCTATCATGGTGGAATGTACAACTGACAACACCAACCGAACCGTATCTAATGTGCGTTCGTATTTTAATAAATTTGGCGGAAGTCTTGGAAAAACAGGCTCACTGGAATATATTTTCGATCAGTTGGGGGTTTTTACCTTTAAAAAGGGGAAAATCAACCTCGAGGATATTGAACTCGACCTGATTGATGCCGGTGCAGATGATATTGAAACCGATGAGGAATACATTACAGTTTACTGTGCCCGCGAAAACTTTGGGAATATGCAGAAAAAACTGGAAGACCTTAAGATTGACCTTGAAAATGCAGGCCTGAAACGGATACCCAACAACACGAAAACACTCTCTGTTGCTGAATTTCAGTCAGTGATGAAGCTGATCGATATGCTTGAAAATGATGATGACGTTCAGAATGTTTATCATAACATCGAGCTAACCGATGAATTGGTGGCAAGTATGGATGAGTGAAACCTTCAAAGCAAAGTTTGCTAACTGAAAAATTTTTCTGCTTTTTGAAATGAGTGTGAAAATAGCTTCTATGTTGATTATCCATAAAAAAAGTGTGTCATCAAAAGAAATATATAAGTGTGGAATGTCTCAGGAAAACCTGTATTTCTTTTAATAAAATCCGGAATCTCCGGCAAACAAGCTATCTTTGATTTTTAATTAAAACGTTGAATTGGCTGAGAAAATCATACTTGGCATTGACCCCGGGACGACCATCATGGGTTATGGCCTGATCAGATGTGACGGAAAAAAAGTGGAGTTGATGCAGTTTGGGGTAGTGAATCTTTCCAAGGTGAAAGATAACATGCTGAAGCTTAAAATGATATTTGAGCGTTCCCTGCACCTGATCGAGCAATATAAACCTGATGAGTTGGCTATTGAATCTCAGTTTTATGGCAAAAATGTACAGTCAATGTTGAAATTAGGGCGAGCACAGGGAACTTCCATAGCAGCAGCTTTGTATCGGGATATACCTATTTTTGAATACGCTCCGAAACGCATCAAACAAGCCATTACAGGAAACGGAAACGCCTCAAAGGAGCAGGTAGCTGCCATGCTTACCCGCTTGTTAAACATTACCGAAGTTCCTGAATTTCTTGACGCTACAGACGGACTTGCCGTGGCTATGGCTCATTATTTTACAGGGAATAAACCAGATTTCAGTGATGGTAAATCTTATTCCTCATGGGAATCGTTTATCACCAGCAATCCTGACAGAATCAAAAACAGAGATTGAATGCCTGATGCTACAATTTCAGAACTATGTTTTTATTGTTTTAATATTACCAATAACTTTGCTTTTCATTAAGAACGTGAATGAACCCATTTATTTATACTTTTCAATAATTTCATAGCAATCCGGATCCAAAAATGGAGGCTTCAATATTTATTTCGATTTTAACAGTTTCATTTTTAGTTTTCCTTTTACCTAAGCAAATAAAATATTACTTCAGCCTTATATTATTAATAAGTACAGTCTTTTTAACTTCTTTTTGGAGCATCCACGTTTTGTTTTCAAATATTCCGATTCGGGAAATTGAAACAGATATTCCTTTTTTTCAAAACAATTTTCATCTTACTATTGATAAACTCTCATCTTTTTTTATTCTGGTAGTTAACCTGACTGTTTTAATTGGTTTTCTTTATGGAAATGGATATTTAAAACCTTATCATGAAACCAAAAATCCGCTAAGATTTTCCATTCATTTTTTTGCTTTACTGTGGCTGTACTTTTCAATGTTGCTCGTGGTGATGCTCCGCGATGGTTTGGCATTTATTATTGTTTGGGAAATCATGGCTTTATCATCATTTCTTCTTGTCATATTTGAAGCTGAAAAACGTGAAATTTTAAAAGCAGGCATCAGTTATCTGATACAAATGCATGTAGGGATGATTTTTATACTTGCAGCGTTACTTATTGTCAACAAGGAATCCGGTGAGATGAGTTTTGATGCGTTAAAGATTTATTTTTCCAATCACTCCAATTTGCTGCTCTTTTCATTGTTTTTTATTGGTTTTGGAATAAAAGCAGGCTTTATTCCCTTGCATACCTGGTTGCCGGATGCACATCCAGCAGCACCTTCCCATGTGTCGGGTGTGATGTCGGGTGTAATGATTAAAATGGGAATTTATGGGATACTGAGAGTTCTTATATCGGTTCAGACTGATTTGCTGATTATTGGAATGATTATACTGGTGGTTTCCTTAATCTCAGGAATTATGGGGGTAATGATGG
The DNA here is from genome assembly GCA_012517435.1 of Sphingobacteriales bacterium. Classification (NCBI taxonomy): domain Bacteria; kingdom Pseudomonadati; phylum Bacteroidota; class Sphingobacteriia; order Sphingobacteriales; species Sphingobacteriales bacterium. The sequence continues at coordinate 3,533 of JAAYUY010000029.1, forward strand.
CTATTGTGCAACACGATCTGAAACGATTATTGGCCTATCACAGCATAGAAAATATTGGTATTATCGGGATAGGTATCGGACTGGGAGTCATTGGATTGGCTACTGATAATTCCGCACTGACTCTTCTTGGTTTCAGCGGGGGGATTTTACATGTACTAAACCATTCTCTTTTCAAATCACTTTTGTTTTTTAATGCAGGATCGGTTTATCTTGCTACACATAGCCGAAATATCGAGCAAATGGGCGGATTAATGAAAAATATGCCCAAAACGGCAGTCCTTTTTCTGATTGGCTCACTGGCAATTTGCGGCTTGCCTCCTTTCAACGGTTTTATTTCTGAATATCTGATTTATCTGGGGATGTTTAAAAGCCTTTCTGCTGCTAATTTATATCAGTCTATCGTGATTTTAGGGAGCATTGTTGGACTTTCACTAATTGGCGGATTAGCCATTTTCTGTTTTACCAAAGCTTTCGGAATTGTATTTCTCGGAAGTCCGCGTTCTGAGGCAGCAAAACTGGCAAAAGAAGTGAGTAACAACATGATATTACCTCAATACATCAGTATTGTCATTATTCTGGCAATTGGTTTGGCGCCATTTCTTTTTGTAAAACCTGTTTTTACAATGGTTTCAGGGATGTTTGTCATACCGGAATTGGGTAACATAACTAATCATTCCCTGACTAATCTTTCCCAGATAAGTCTGATTGGAGGAATTTTCATTCTCACCGTAGTCATTTTGCTTGTTTACCGATATTATCATCTCAAAACCAAAACAGTTGAGATAGGTGAAACGTGGGGTTGCGGCTACACCGCAGGCACATTTAAACAACAATATACTGCTACTTCCTATGCCGATAACTTTATTCAGCTGGCAAATCCCTTGTTGAGGACAAAGAAAGTATCACCCAAAATCACAGAAGATGAAATTTTTCCTGATAAAAAGTCATTTCAATCACATAGTATCGATGTTTTTAAGACCCTATTGATCAACAAACCTACCAATTGGTTTTTAGGATTGTTGAAGAAAATTGCTGTGATGCAAACCGGACAAATCCAGCATTATATCCTGTATGCATTCATTTTCATGCTGTTACTGCTACTGTTAACCTACTTAAATCTGGTTTAAATGGCAGGATTCATTCTCATATTGATAGCAGCCCTCTTTTTCCCCGGAATCATTCTGAGGACGAAAAGCATTGTCTCGGGCAGAAAAGGACCCGGAATATTTCAGCCCATCAAAGATATATGGGTATTGATGCAAAAAGGAAGCGTTTTCAGTAAAACTACCGGAATAATCTTTCAGATTGCACCTGCCATTACGTTGGCGACTATATTATGTTCTGCCTTGGTAATTCCCTTTGCATCACAGCGTGCCGTTATTTCTTTTGAGGGAGATTTTTTATTCTTTGCTTATTTATTAGCTATAGGTAAGTTTTTCGCTATCATTGCAGCCCTTGATACCGGAAGCAGCTTTGAGGGGATGGGAGCCAACCGCGAAGCACTTCTCTCGATGCTGGTGGAACCTGCTTTTTTTATCCTCCTTGCCACATTTGCCATGCTGACGGGTTACACTTCTTTTTCCGACATCTTCAGCCAGTTTTATATTTCAAACAATCATTACCTGATGATTTACAGCATTATAGGTTTCTATTTGCTGATTCAAATTGCCATGATCGAAAACAGCAGACTTCCTATTGATGATCCTAAAACCCATCTTGAACTTACCATGATTCATGAGGTAATGATTCTGGATAACAGTGGTTTCGACAAAGCTTTGATTCATGCCGGAACTTATCTCAAGTTTGCCATTTATGGGGCATTGCTCACGAATGTGCTGGTGCCTGCACACTGGAATATCTTCCTTCAAACAGCTTTATTCTTTGTAATACAGTTGTTTTTTGCAGTCGTTATTGGTTTGATGGAATCATTCAGGGCAAGAAACAAGATGAACAAAAACCCGAAATTTGTTCTTACTCTTTCTGCCATTTCTTTACTTGCATTTGTTGTTGTTTTAATTCTCACCAGAAAATTAATTTCATAAAGCATGGTAAATTATCTGATCGTTTTGTTTGCTGTTACCCTTGTTTATCTCAGTATTACCGAGCGGTTCAGAATTTATGCGGGGCTGATTGCTTTGCAGGGTTTGTTGCTCTTTGGTATTACTTTTCTTGAACTTAACGAGGTAACTACTGCCAATTTAATATTTATTGCTGCCGAAACCCTTATTTTTAAAACCATTGTGGTTCCTTACCTTATTTTTCGTATCATCAGGCAAACAGGAGTTTATAAGGTACACGAGTTAGCCATGCCCGGTTTTTATATTCTGATTTTTACGATTATCTCATTGCTGATCAGTATATTATTAGCCAATCAACTGATCAATCCTTATATCAATACCGTTTACATGACCATTGCTCTTTTCACAATGTTCACCGGCTTACTCATTGTAGTTACCCATAAGCTTATTCTATCGCACCTGATTGGCTTCCTGATTCTTGAAAACGCTGTTTTTATGTTTTCATTAGCGGTTGGCAACGAAATGCCCATGCTAATCAATATCGGGATACTGCTCGATATTTTCGTAGGTGTTTTGATCCTTAGCTTTTTTGGATCAAAGCTAAAACCACATATCGGGGAATTGACGAAATTAAAGGATTAGACAATGGCATTATTATCATTTTTCATCCTATCAGCCATCATGAGTATCAGCATTGTGATAATCAAAAACAGGATACTCACCAAAATTTTGACCATTGGCTTTGCCATCATTCATCTTTCTTTTGTTGCATATTGCTGGATTAACCTGAACAAAACCGAGCTGGATTATTTTACTTATGATAGTTTGGGATTGTTGTTTTTGTCTATTTTATCAGTAATAAGCATCCCCGCTATTTACCATAGTTTTATTTATCTGAAAAATGAGGACATCAGAAAGTTTACCATTTACAATGCTGCTTTTATTGCCTTGATCACCTTTATGTCAGGTGCTTATCTGGCAAACGGAATGGCGGTCATCTGGATTTTTGTAGAGGCAACAACTTTGGCTGTGGCAGCTCTCATTTACCACGATCGCACCGAACTTGCCCTTGAAGCCACCTGGAAATACATTTTTGTTTGCTCCATCGGAATTGCACTGGCTTATATCGGAATTCTTTTTCTAAGCATGACCATGCATGGAACAGGCATCAGCGATTTATCATTTTCTTCAATGACCAGAATGATTTCTAATGCCAATCCTTTGTATTTAAAAATAGCATTTGTATTCATCTTTGTTGGCTTTAGTACTAAAATGGGACTTTTTCCTATGCATACCATCACTATTGATGCACATTCCGTTTCACCTCCACCTATTAGTGCATTAATTTCAACAGCTTTAATGAATGTAGGTTTTTTAGCTATTTTCAGAGCCTATTCATTTTTATCATCTTCTGTTATTTTACCTTTCATGAGACAGGCTTTTATCATAGCCGGATTATTATCGCTGCTAATATCTGCTGGCTACATGCTCAAAGCCAAACATCTTAAGCGAATGTTGGCGTATTCAAGTCTCGAAAATATGGGGTTGGTTGCAATTGGGGTAGGTGTTGGTGGAATTGGTTATTATGCTGCGGTATTAGTCATATTATTGCATACCTTAACAAAAGCAAGTTTGTTTTTTCAAATGGGGCAACTTTCACGGGTACTCAAAACTTTTAAACTGGATGAATGTGGAAATTATATGAAACTTTATCCTGCAGGAGCATTGGTTTTAATTACAGGAATGTTATGTATCCTTGCCATACCCCCATCCGGTTTATTCATTTCTGAGTTTATTTTATTAAAAGCTATGGTACTCAATGGTCAATGGTTTGTTTTTGTTGGTACTGTTTTACTGCTTTGCTGTGTGATTTACGCCATGAGCACCCGAATTATGCATATTACCTTTTCCGATTCAAGAAATCCCGATCAATGTCGTGTCCCGGGAAATGTTAATCCGGTAGAAACAATATCTCAATTCATCTTTCTTGGATTGGTGATCATGCTGTGTTTTTATCAACCACCAATTCTGGTTGATCTGATCAATCAAAGCATTTCAGTTTTACCCAAATAAGAATCAGATGAGCAAGGAATCATATATCATATTGAAAAACAATTCGTTGCGTGTAGATTTTACAGAAATTCCTGTACTTGAATACACTCTGTTTTCTGATTTAGTCAAATTGCTTCTAAAAGAAGATTTCAGGCATTGTGTGGCTTATTATGCTTTTGAAGAAGATCAGAAACTGAAATTTCTTTGCTGCATTGCTGACGATCAATCCCATGAATTATTTGTTTTTTCTCATGAAGCAGGTAAAAACGGACTTTCATTAAAATCACTGACACCTGAATGTCCTCAAATGCAGAATTTTGAGCGGGAAATTCATGAGAATTTCGGAGTTCAGTTTGAAGGTCATCCCTGGTTGAAGCCTGTCCGATATTCTTATCATCGTGCAGACCAATCGAAGGTGATGGACAATTATCCTTTCTTTGAGATTGAAAGTGAGGAATTGCACGAAGTGGGAGTAGGGCCTATTCATGCCGGAGTGATTGAACCCGGTCATTTCAGGTTTATTTGTAATGGAGAAAATGTGTTGCATCTGGAAATTCATTTAGGTTATCAGCATCGCGGAATTGAAAATTTGTTTTTAGAAAAAGAAAATCCTCTTCAGAGATGCATATTGGCTGAAAGCATTGCAGGAGATACAGCAGTAGGGCATGCCCTTGCACATGTCCAGCTCATGGAATCATTGGCTGGAATTACGATAAATAAAAGGCTTCAGATAGAACGTTGCATAGCGCTTGAACTGGAACGACTGGCTGTTCATATAGGCGATACGGCTGCATTGTGTACGGATGTAGCTTATCAGTTGGGACAGGTGGTTTGTGAAGCCCTTCGGACAACCATCATCAACTCGACCCAATTGTGGTGTGGCAATCGTTTTGGAAAAGGTTTGATTCGTCCGGGAGGGACAAATTATCCGTTGAATGAGACTGTTACAGATCATATTGAAAAGGTTCTGGAAGATACAGGGAAACGCTTCATGAAATTAACGGATCTCATTTATTCTTTACCCAGTGTTTTGTCCCGTTTCGATGGGATTGGGATAGTAACCAAAGAACAAAGCCTGACGATAGGAGCAGTCGGAATGGCTGCCCGAACAACAGGAATTCCAAGAGATGTCCGCAGCTCACATCCGTTTCAGTTTTTTAAAAGTTATAAAGTTGAACCGGTTTTAACCAGTTCCGGTGATGTTTTGGCAAGGGGAATGCAGCGAAACCTGGAAGCCCGCCAGTCTATCCATATTATTAAGGAACTGATTTCAGAATGGCAGAAGCTTAGCGATGAACTTCAACTCCCCGATTATCACTATCAGCTTAAACCAAACAGTTTTGCTGTTTCTATGGTGGAAGGATGGAGAGGAGAAATTTGTCATTCAGCAATCACTGATGAAAGGGGAAGGGTCATTCATTACAAAGTTAAAGATCCTTCCTTTCACAACTGGATGGCTTTGGCTCTGGCAGTTCGGAATCAGGAAATTTCTGACTTCCCTGTCTGTAATAAAAGTTTTAATTTAAGTTATTGTGGTTTTGACCTGTAAAATATGCTGAGAACTCTTAAAATAATGCGAAGTCACGGGAAACAGTATGTACCCGACTTAAAAAATGTGGAATTGGCTCCTCTGTTCAGGGGAAGACCTGAAATCAGCGAGGATATTACCGTTGAGGAGATTAATGATGTGTCAAAAATCTGCCCGACAGATGCTATTATAGCTGATGAATTTGCTATTGATCTTGGAAAATGTGTCTTTTGTAAGGAATGTGCATTTGCCTTGCCTGATAAAGTTCGGTTTACCAATGATTACAAAATAGCCACTAACAATCGCAATAACCTGATTATCAGAAAGGGAGCTAAATCTGTAGATTTTGATGAAAATGTAGTCAGGAAAGAAATCAGGAAGTTGTTTAAAAATGCTCTGAAACTCAGGCAAGTATCGGCAGGAGGCGACAACAGCAACGAAATGGAGTTGAATGCTGCCGGAAATGTCAACTTCGACATGGGTAGATACGGAATTGAGTTTGTTGCCTCACCCCGCCATGCTGACGGGATTGTTATCACCGGACCCATTACCGAAAACATGGCTGAAGCCCTACAGATTTGTTTTGATGCGGTTCCATCTCCCAAAATCATTATTCTTGTGGGAACTGATGCCATTAGCGGTGGTATTTTTAAAGATAGCAAAGCCCTGAACAGAAGTTTCTTGGACAAATATCCTGTTGACCTCTTTGTGCCCGGCAATCCTGCACATCCGTTAAGTTTTGTAAACGGGGTTTTAAAGTTGATTGGGAAGTAATTCTTTTATTAATTTCTTCCTCTGACTTTATACGCTTTCAAAACTGACAAAAAATAATCTTTTAGCACTGAAAATTATTTTTCTCAATTGACTTCTCTACGACTTTTCAACATGAAAAGAGATTAAACAATGAAGCCTGAACCGGATTTATCTCTCATGAATCTGCAGGAACAGGAAATTGCAGGATGACACGGGTCCCTTTACCCGGCTTGCTGTCAATGACAATAATGCCGTTATGCAGCTCCATGAACTCTTTTACCATAAAAAGCCCGAAGCCGGAACCCTTTTCGTTTTTTGTTCCCAAAGAAGTCTGCTTTTCTTTAAAATCAAAGACATTGGTCAGAATCGCCTCACTCATTCCGGTTCCATTGTCAATCACTTCTATTTGTATGTGGGATTTTTCCCCTTTTGCTTTTAAAATAATTTTCCCTGAAATTGGCGAAAATTTAATGGCGTTTGAAAGCAGGTTTCTCATGATGGCAGCGAAAATTTGTGTATCTGTGTAAATTTTTAACTCAGGATCAATGATGGTTTCAATTGAGATTTTTTTAACAAGAGCCTGATAGTTCATCAGGTCAATCACTTTTACAATCAGTGTTCTGCAATTGTACCACGTAGGATTAAAAAGATTGACATTTTTAACTTTAGCCCATTCCAATATATTTTCAAGCAGAGAAACAGTCATCTTTGAATTGTTATTCAGCTCGTTTAAAACCTCCCTTTTTGTCTCTTCATCCAGCTCATGATCGAGAAGAAGATACTCTATCGCATTGCTGATACCTCCAATTGAATTTTTTAAATCGTGAGAAATGATGCTGAGCAATTTGTTTTGAGTATTGGCAAACTCCTCCGTTTTTGCTTTGGAAGCTGAAAGTGCCAGCTCTGTGAGTTTTCTTTGTGTAATGTCTCTGATAACAATCAGGAAATCTCTTTTTTTCTTCCCTTCATCAATGATGGAAATGAGCAGGTGCAGGTATTTGATGTCTTTGTCGGGTAGCCTGAGTTCAGTTTCCGCTTCAGTTCGGCCATGTGTTACTAAAGTTTTTACTTCCTGAATAAATTCGGGAAACGTTTTCTCAATGGAACGAACTTTTATAAAATCTGATTCAATAAGTTTATAAAAAGCGGGGTTTACAGCTTTGATACGCTGATTATTATCCATGATTATGACAGCATCTTTCATGTTTTCAAACAAAGCCTGATGAGCCATCGGGAGGATACTCAGAAAGTGAAACCTGAAAAGTCCGATAAATAGAATAAGTCCGGTGGCAGCAAAACTGACGGGCGTTAAATCAAAACTAAACAGATCGCTTTTACTGACCATATATAAAACATTGGTCAGAACAGGAATAAGTCCTGCAATACCAAAAAGGATTGCATTCCATTTATAATCAGCTGGATTTTGGAAGGCTGCTATTACCACAAGGATAAATCCGCTGAGAAACAACAGGTAAGTATAGAATGAATTAAAAATTACCAAAGGGCCATGACTGTAATGGATAAAAAGTCCAAATTCATTGGTGTAGGGGGTGGCCTGCTTCCATATCAGCCGGTGATAATCATTTGTAAATGCTGAAATAATCAGTAAACAGGAGATGATGAGGGTTATGTTAAGGATGCTCCGTGTGAGTCTGTTTTTCAAAGCAGTGAAATTCAGGGAGAATCCCAGCCATGCCGGCCCGATGGTGGCGATGCCCAGATATGAAAACTGAGACCAGAAAATTTTTTGTTCAGGAAGACGTGAAATCAATTCCATGGTAGAGGCAAAACACCAGATCCCGATGCTGAGCATCAATAGTGAAAAACTTTGGGTATTCCTGACATTATTTTTTCCCAGGCTATAAAGGGCTATTCCCAAGGAAAATACTGTTGAGCCCAGTGAAATAAATATAAAGTCAGAATATTGAAGGCTCATGAGTTTTTTTTGCAAAAATACTGACAGGGACTGAGGGTTTGAAAGTTTTTTATTAAATTTTGTGCTTTTAGCAGTCAATAAAAAA
>JAAYUY010000030.1 GCA_012517435.1 Sphingobacteriales bacterium
AAGCCGACCGCATAACATCACCTATACGCAAGCAGGGGGTTCGTGCTTCGTAAGACAGGAAAGTGGTAAATTTGAAGTTCAGTTCTTCGTAGGAAGTTCAGTGGTTAAAATCCCTGCCTGCGTATAGCTGAGAAACGTTGTAGGCAATGCTGAATTAAAAAAAGAGAATTGAAAAATCTTAAAAGTTAATAATATGAGTAATTCATCGAATTTAAATTATGCAAAAACACAAAGTTGGAAATGTTGTAAGTGTAAGTCAGAAAACTACAATGATAAATGGAAATGTAGCTGGTGTGGTCATGAACGTTGTAAAAACTGTAAAGATTTAATAGGTTAAAGATTAATAAAATAATGGGAATGCCGAAAACCATATAGAGTAAGCAAAACTTTTAAATTTAATTGTCATGTCAAGTGAAGTTTATTTCTGCGGTAAATGTAACCGTCAACAAGGAACTAATGAAGGAGTTAAATGTAAAATCTGTGGTAAAACAACTGTCAGTTGGTACACAGATAGAGAATCTTCAGAGGATGCAAAAAGAAAGTGGAAATCAATAAATGGATAGATCAATTTTTAACCTACATTATAAAATCCACAACTAAAATTAAATTTTATGGAACAATCATTAACATTTGATTTAGCGATTGAGATTCTTGAAATAATTGATATTAACAAAGTTTCTCTTGATGATCTTCCAAAGATTGTCAAAAAAGCACAAAGCAGATGGCATCCTGATAGAATATCTCATTCAAAAGATGAGAATGAGATTAAAAAATACACAAACTACTTTCAACTTATTCAACCAGCCTCAGAGTTAATTGTAGCATTTCTCAAAGGTGAATATAAGGCTGGGGAAAAGTTTGAACAAGCTAAAGAATACACCTATGAAGAACCAGCAGATGTTATAAGAAGAAATGCTTCATCAATTCAAGATACTTTGAAAAATATTTGGGAAACAGTTAAAAGAACTAAATATAAATTTAGTGTTCAGGAGGTCATTCTTAGCGATGGTTTTAAATTAAAAGACTTATTAAACCAAGATTTTAAAGAAGACTTAGCTGGATTATCAGTAATTTCATTTTTATATGGTGTATTCATTTTTGGTTTACTAACATGGATAGGTTCTTTAATAAGTCCTTTTCTTGGAGTTTTGATTGGTATATTTTGGGGATTACAGGCACTGTCCTGCCTTTTTGGGTTTTTACCACTTTCCAGATTTTGGCTGCCAGAAGGTGTGCAAAATTTCATGCTTTGGTTTATAAATGTTGGATTAAAGATTTATAATTGGGCAGATAGAGAAAGTGAATATACAAAATGGTGGATCGAATTGATTGTTCAAATACCAATGATTATTTCAATAGCTATTAAGTATATACTTTTATTTCCATTATATGAAATTGCAAAACTTATTGTAGGGGACAAAATTGTTGGAATTGTAAAGAGAAATGTTAATTATTATGCAGGGGGTGCAGAATGGTACATTGATGATTTAATTAATAAAAACCCAGCAGAAATGACAGAACAAGAACTTTTTGACTTGTCATATCTTTATAGCGAATTCAGTAATGTTAAACAAGAATCTTAAATCAAAATAATATGGGAAAACAAATTTGTCCTAAATGTAAAGGAAATAATAGTCGGAATTATGAAAAATGCAATTGCCTGAAAAGTGGTATTCCGGATAAAGGTTGTGTCGTTTGTAAGGGAAGTGGAAAAGCACCTTGCTACACTTGTAACGGTTCTGGAAGTATTTATGTTGGCTCAAGACCATAGGTATCTTGTCTAAGATGAATTGAAATGGGTACATTTTCAGTAAGAGTAATTAATCGATCAGGCTCGCCAATTTCAGGAGCGAAGGTTACAGTTCATTATGGTCTTTGGAGTGGTTGGGATGAAGGTTTTACAAATAGTAATGGCTGGATTTCATTTAGCAATAACAAAGGAAATTTGGTAACAGGTGAATTTTATGTTAATTCAAAATCATTTGGAGAGCATAGAACAAATGATGGGGATTCATATTCGTTTACTTTATAAAAGTTTAAACAAAACTAAAATTAACAATGGTAAACAGAAATGATAAAATTAATGAATTGATTTCCATACCACTATACTCGAAACAAATTCAAGAATTGCATATTGAAGGAAAGATTTTAGGACTTTTTGTGATAATTGATATCTGTGCAATAAAATTCTGATCTAGCCCCCTAAACATTAGGACTAAATTAGTGAATTAAAAACACTAATTTAGACATATGAAAAGAACATGGACAGGAGAAGAAAAAGAGGCAATTATGAGAGATGTAGAGAAACCCGGGAATGTTATTGGCTGCCGTAAACATGAGATTTATGCCACAACTAACTATACATGGAAGAAAAAATATGATAAAGCAGGCATCGAAAAAAACAAGAGAATGCACACATTAAGACATAGCTTTGTCACACATTTACTGGAAAATGGGACTGATTTAAGGTATATACAAAGTCTTTTAGGGCATTTCGGTTCAAAAACCACTGAAATTTAAACACATATAACCACAAAAGGCATGGAAAAAATAATTAGTCCTTTAGATCATTTGGCAATTTGAAAAATATAATTAATTTTGCCATCAAAATGTAAGGAAACATAATTTTTATGGAGGAAGCATATTCAAGTAAAGTAAAAATATACGCAATATTGCGTATATCCAATCGTTAGCAACAAGCGGAAAAAAAAAGACAACATCACGACTGACATTTTCACTGCAACTTGACAAAACAAAGACAGATTGAAAATAGAAATTGCCGACACTCAAGCCGACCCAAAAGTTTAAAATTTTACCCCACCGCTCTTTTTCGGCAAAGCCGTTTTGGCTAACCCTTCTGCCAAAGCAAAAGAGGTGCATTTATTTTTTTATTTTTAAAAGGTATGCACCACATTTGCTTTTGCCCACCGCTCTTTTCGCCAAAGGCATTTTGGCTATCCCACATTGCAGCACATCCCGCAAACCACACAAAGCCAACCTTACAACCAAAGTTTACGGGAAGAGCTGCAATTTTCCACCACTCTAAACCTCTTGACTTGAATACTTCTCATTATCAATAGGAATAGGTTTATTTTCATCATTTATTGCTGCAAATGTAAATAAAGCATCAACAGCTTTTTGTCTATTATCAGTATACATATCTTCAATGTATATTTCAACCTGAATTTCAATCTTAACATTTCTTACTTTTATTACTTTTCCAATAATTTCAGCAATTGTACCTGTTTTCATAGGTAATAGAAATTGAACTTTCTCAGCCGAAACAGTAACCATTTTCTTCCTTGAACATCGGATTGCAGTAATATAAGCCACTTCATCCATCCATTGCATGGCTGTTCCACCGAATAAAGTATCGTGGTCATTTAAAGTATTTGGAAAAATTACCTTAAACTGTCTTGTTTCTGATTTCATTATCCTGTCATCCATAAAATTATTTTTCTGCAAATATAAAATAAATTTGCAAAATGAACAATAGTTCATTATCTTTGCAGTGAACTATTGTTTAATATAAATATGTCTCCAAGAATAAAAGTGCTAAGAAAAGTTTCAAATCCACCCGTGATCAAAGGGTTTAAGCCTTATGGCCCAGAATCTGGAAACCAGAATCTTGAATTTGTTAACCTATTATATGAAGAATACGAAGCCTTGCGTTTAAGCGACTATGACATACTTAATCATCATCAGGCATCTGTTATGATGGGTGTTTCCAGACCTACTTTTACACGAATATATGCTTCTGCATTACGCAAAATAGCAAAAGCATTTGTTGAGGGAAGACAAATTTCTATTGAAGGAGGTAAAGTTTATTTCGATAGCGACTGGTATCATTGTAAAAAATGCAGGTGTTACTTCAATAATCCTGAAAAAGAAAAACCTGTTGATAATTGTCCTCTATGTGGAAGCCAACGGGTTGCTAAGTTTGATTATGACAATATCTATGAAAATGTTACTGATAAACATTGTGAAGATTTATGTACATGTCCAAACTGTGGATTTGAGCAAGAACATCAATACGGGCAGCCATGTAGCAAACAAATTTGCCCCCACTGTCAAAGTTTAATGAAAAGAAAAGGAAGTCCCAATTGCAGAAAATTTAAAAACCAATAATATGAAAATAGCTATCACTTCTACAGGTAACACCTTAGAATCAACCATTGACCAACGATTTGGTCGCTGTGCTTACTTTGTGGTTTACGACACAGAGAATAAAGCAATGGAATTTATTCCTAATCCAAACAAAGAAGCAGAAGAAGGTGCTGGTCCTGCATCAGTTCAATTAGTTGCTTCGCGTAATGTAAATAAAATAGTATCAGGTGAATTTGGAATGAAAATAAAACCGCTGTTAGACAGCTTAAAAATTCAAATGATAGTTCTAAAAGAGCCTGAAAAAAAAATTAAAGACATCATTGAAATGTTGAACCATTAAAAAAATAATATGCCAAAACTTGATGGTACAGGTCCCGAAGGAGATGGTTCTCGTTCAGGGCGTAAATTAGGAAATTGTAGTAAGGCTACAGATGAAGAAAAATTACAAAAACTCGGCAAGGGATTGGGTAAAAAACGCAATTCCGGAGGTGGTAAAGGAAAAGGGAAACGCTTAAAAAGCGGAAAACAATAGTATTAACAATTTAAAAAGGAGGTCATTATGCCAGGATTTAATCAAACAGGCCCTATGGGACAAGGTTCTATGACAGGCCGAAGAATGGGACGTTGTACTAATTTCGGTGCAAATCTCAAAAATCAAACTGCCGAAACAAAAGAAAACACCAATGAAAATCTTTCTGAAAACTTTCAGGGAAGAGGATTTGGTTTTGGAAGAGGCAGAGGAGGACGAGGTTTTGGGATGGGAAGACAGAACCGTTTTAGAGGCGGACAATAGTATTAATAATGAGAGGAAAATTGAAAATCCTCTCATTATTTTCAGAACAGATTTTAACAATTTAAAAATGAATAACATGGAAAATCAAAATCAAGAAATCGTAGCTATGCCACGCATAGGAGATGCAGCTCCGGCTTTTAAAGCCATAACCACACAAGGCGAAATTAATTTCCCTGCCGATTTTAAGGGAAGTTGGGTTATTTTATTCAGCCATCCTGCTGATTTTACGCCGGTATGCACATCGGAGTTTATGACCTTTGCCAGCTTGGAAGAAAAATTCACAAAGGCAAATTGTAAATTAGTTGGCTTATCGGTTGATGGGCTTTACAGCCACATTGCATGGCTTAGAACCATCAAAGATAAAATCGAATACAAAGGGATGAAAGATGTTGAAGTTAAATTTCCTTTGATAGAAGACATCACCATGGAAGTTGCTAAAAAATATGGGATGATGATGCCCGGAGAGAGCAATACCAAAGCAGTAAGGGCAGTATTTTTTATTGACCCAAAAGGGATTATTCGTGCAATCATTTATTATCCATTGAGTTTGGGACGCAACTTTGATGAATTGTATCGTGCACTTATTGCCATGCAAGCTGCTGATGCTTTTTCTATTGCAACGCCTGCTGATTGGCATCCGGGTGATGATGTGATTGTTCCTACTGCCGGTTCGTGTGGGGTAGCAAAAGAACGTATGGAAGATAAAAATGTTAAATGTTACGATTGGTTTTTCTGCACTAAACCAATAAGCAAAGAAGAAATTGAAAAAACAATTTTAAAAAAATAAGAAGATGAACAGAAAAATTGCTATTCCGTTGGAAAATGGAGTATTATGTGCTCATTTTGGGCATTGTCAAACATTTGCTATTGTAAATGTTGAAAATAATGTAATAACAGAAGTAAAAGAAGTTGTACCACCGGAGCATGTCCCCGGACTATATCCGAAATGGGTAGCGGAGTTTGGTGTAACCGATGTTATTGCGGGGGGTATGGGTCAACAAGCCATTATGCTGTTCAATCAGCAAAACATTAATGCTTTTGTTGGTGCACCTATAAAAACGGCTAAAGAACTTGTTACCGATTTTTTGGCGAACAAGTTAAGTCTTAGTGCTAATTATTGCAATCATGATGAGCATTCCGGACATGAAAATTGCCAACATTAATCTTCAGAATGAAGTTGACGAACGTTGTAAAAGTTGTTTTCTTAATACGTATCAACGCTTGTTTGAAAAGTTTAATGTTGGTATAGCTCAACGTCAAAAGTTTATTTCTTTTTATCAGGAGACAATAATTAAGCATAAAAACCTTTCAAGTCCTGAAATTCAAAGGGAATTGAATAAAGAGTTTTGTCGGATTATAAACGTTAAAGACCCTTTTAAAGAAGAAAAGGCAAATAGCAATCATATTGCCTTAGAACTTTATAAAGCATGGAAACCAAAGGTGCTTTCATCGGTCAATCCGTTTGATTTGGCACTTCGGCTATCCATTGCCGGAAATATTATGGATTACGGTGCAAATAATAGTTTCGATGTGCATGAAACGATAAATAAAGTTTTAAAAACTTCGTTTGCTATTGACCATTCAGAACTTCTCAAGAACAAGATTAAAAAAGCAAAAAGAATTTTATACTTAGGCGACAATGCCGGAGAAATAGTTTTTGACAAACTTTTCATTGAAACGATAATGCATCATGAAGTGTTCTATGCTGTTAAAGGTGCTCCTGTATTAAACGATGTTACAATGACAGATGCTAAAGAGGTTGGAATGGATGTAGTGGCTGATGTTATATCAAATGGTTTCAATGCACCTTCTACCGTATTGAATAAATGCAGCAAAGAATTTCTTGAAGTTTATAATATGGCAGATTTAATTATTTCAAAAGGTCAAGGAAATTACGAAGGATTGATGTACGAAAATGACCCTCGTATTTTCTTTCTGCTGATGGCAAAATGCGATGTCATTGCCGAAAAATTAAATGTTACAAAAGGAAGTTTTGTTGTTTATCATCCAAAGGAATAAAAAATGAATGTAGTAATTATCATTACAGCTTTGTTTTTGGCCAGTATAGGTTGCTTGGCTATAGCTGGATTAATGCTTTTATTAAAAGATGAGAAATTAAACAATGTATCTCCTTATTTTTTATATGTAGCCAGCGGAATATTGTTGGGGGCTGCATTTTTAGGAATGATACCCAAAGCGGTGGCTATGGTTGAACCTGTTAAAATTACCAGTTTTATTCTAATTGGTATTTTATCCCTTTTTACACTAGAAAAAATTGTACTATGGCGAAATTGCGGGAATAAAGATTGTGAACGTCATTCCAATGCTTCGTCTTCGGTAGCCTTAATTGGGGATGCATTTCACCATATTATAGATGGAATTGTTATTACTTCATCGTTTTTAATTTCTATTGAAGTTGGGGTGATGGTAAGTATTTCGATTGCTTTTCACGAGATACCAAAATCAATGGGTGATTTAAGCATTTTAATTAAAAACGGACTTTCTCGAAAAAGAGCATTCTGGTATAAAGTGTTCTCGGTTAGCACCGCTTTGATTTTTGGAACTTTGGCTTTTTTCTTATCCGGTTCGCTAAAAACAATCGTGCCCTATGTACTTGCCTTTTCGGCAGCCAGCTTTTTATATCTGTCCTTGGCGCAGCTTATTCCCGAAATGCACAGCAAAACAAAGCTGAGCGATTCTATCAGCCAAATTATGCTGATTTTATTGGGAATAGCTATTATTTATGTGAGTTTACATTTAAAATAATCGTTATGGGAAAAATTAAAATCGGAATTATCATCTGCGACCGCTACCATACCTGTGCAGGTGGTAAATGTTTCAGAGCATTTCAAAACAAAGAAGGAGCTTTTGAAATGTATAAAGGTAAAGAGGTTGAACTTGTGGCTTACACTACCTGCGGTGGATGCCCCGGTGGAAATATAGAATATGCCCCCGAAGAGATGAACAAAAACGGGGTTACCCATGTCCATTTTGCTACTGGGTTTTTAGTTGGTTATCCACCTTGTCCTTACATGGAACACTTTGAAAAATTTATTACTGAAAAATATGGAATGAAGGTTTTTTTTGGCACCCATCCTATTCCTCAGAAATATTATTTAACACATCAGAAAATGAAAACATGGGATAGCGATTTCTTGAAAAGAGCCATTTCGCTTACATTAATTGATGAAAAAACGAGATTAAATTATGATTAAGCCCTCAAATATAAAAATTGCTATTGCCAGCGGAAAGGGAGGAACAGGGAAAACTTTAGTTTCTACGAACTTGTTTTATGTACTTCAACAACAAAATCATCAAACAACATTGGTTGATTGCGATGCAGAAGAACCAAATGATATGGTGTTTTTTAGCGGGAATAATGTTAAATCTGTTGAAGTAACCCAAAAAGTTCCGGTAATAGATGAAAGCAAATGCACATTTTGCGGAAAATGTCACGAATACTGCAATTACAACGCAATTTTCATTTTACCCCCTGCTAAAATTATTAAAGTAATCGAAGACCTTTGTCACGGTTGCGGAGCTTGTTCAGTTGCCTGTATGGATGGTGCAATAAGCGAAAAAGACGTTTCGCTTGGAACCGTGAGTTGTTATACCCTTACAGAAAAATCGTCAGTCATCGAAGCAAAAATGAAAGTAGGAGTTTTTTCGCCAGTTTCAGTAATCAAAGAAGCAATCAAAGAAGCAGGGAACAATGGAATTATTCTTTTAGATTCCCCTCCGGGAACTTCATGCCCGTTTATTCAGACAGTTGCTGTAGCCGATTATGTTATATTGGTTACCGAACCCACGCCATTTGGGTTAAGCGATTTAAAGCAATCGGTTGAGACCCTAAAGACCATGAATAAAACCTGTGGTGTAATTATCAATCGAGCAGGTCTTGGAGACAATGCTATTTATGATTATTTGAAACAAGAGCATATTCCCTTATTGATGGAAATACCGTTTGACAAAACCATTGCTTCGTATTATTCAAAAGGCGAATTATTTGTAAAATATAAAAAGGAATGGGAACAGCACTTCATTTCAATGTTTAACTCAATATCTGAAAAATATGGAAATAGCAGTAATTAGCGGTAAAGGAGGAACAGGTAAAAGTAGCATAAGTGCTGCTTTTGCAACATTATCCGAAAAAGTTGTTTTGGCTGATTGCGATGTGGATGCCGCTAATTTGTATATTCTTTTCAATCCTACACACGAAGAAGAACAGGTATATATTGGCGGACAAAAAGCAGAAATCAACTATTCATTATGCACGAATTGCAGTTTGTGCATTGATTATTGTCGCTTTGGTGCTATTTCATTTTTGAATGATAAAGTGATTATTTCAGAAACCTCTTGCGATGGCTGCAAACTATGCTCTCGTATTTGCCCTACTGAGGCAATTACAATGATTGACAGCGATAAAAGCCGTATGTATGCAGGAACATTTCGTAATGGGAAAATGGTATATGGTCGGCTTGCTCCGGGTGAAGAAAATTCAGGAAAACTTGTAAATATTGTTCGTGATAAAGCTAAAACAATAGCCAAAGCAGAAAATATTGAAACTATAATTATTGATGGACCTCCGGGAATTGGTTGCCCTGTAATTTCAACTATCACAGGCGTTGACCATGTTGTAATAGTAACAGAACCTACTATTTCTGGAATGCATGATTTAAAAAGGACAGTTGAAATATGCTCAAAATTCAACCTGAAAACATGGGTAATCATAAATAAATACGACCTAAATTATGAAATGTCAAACCAGATAGAGGATTATTGCAATAGTATTAATATTAGTATTGCCGGAAAACTTCTTTTTGATTCCAAAGTGGTTGAAGCAATGGTTAATTGCAAAAGCATTGTGGAATATGCTCCAAAGTCAGCTTTTGTAATAGAGTTACAAACTGCATTTATAAAAATAACCAATGGAAAAATATAAAGGCTATATTCATTTATACACTGGTAACGGCAAAGGTAAAACCACCGCAGCGTTGGGTTTAGCTCTTAGGGCTGTTGGAGCAGGTAAACGCGTGTTTATTGGTCAATTTGTAAAAGGTATGCACTATGCTGAAATAGATGCTTTAAAAAGATTTTCAGAAATTGAGATTAAACAATATGGTTTGGATTGTTTTATTAAAAAGGAACCGACTGAAAAAGATATAAAAGCAGCTCAAATTGGGTTGAGGGAAGTTACCGAAATGATTCTGGAAAATAAATACGATATAGTGGTTATGGATGAAGTTTGCATTGCTCTTCATTACCATTTATTTGATTTGAATGATATTATTAAAATATTGCAAAAAAAGCCCGTATCAATGGAAATAATCTTAACAGGAAGATATGCTCCTGCTAAATTATATGAATTGGCTGATTTAATTACTGAAATGAAAGAAATTAAACACTATTACAACAAGGGTGTGCAAGCAAGAAAAGGGATTGAATACTAGTATGAAAAACGATATACATCATATTGGCTTACAAGTCATCGAAAAAGACCTTCAGCCATTTTATATTGAAATATTGGGCTGTATTCCGCTTAGAACATTTAACCTATCTAAAGAAGAAGCATTTTCAATCTTCAATATCAAAAAAGATGTTGAGGTTATATATTGTAAATGCAATGATATAGAGTTGGAACTTTTTGTCGTCAACAATATCAAAATTCCAACCTTTAATCATATATGTTTCCATACTGATAATGCAACGGAATTAATAAACAAAGCTAAAATGGCTGGTTTTCGTTTGCATATTCGAGAAAAGAAAGATAAAACCAAAACTTATTTTGTATGTGATTCAAATTATAATTTGTTTGAAATTAAAACAATAAAACAATGATAAGTTTCGGACCCATACCATCTCGCAGGTTAGGAAAAAGCCTTGGAATAAACAATATTCCAGAACAAAAAATATGTTCGTATTCCTGTGTGTATTGTCAGGTTGGATTGACAAGGAAATACTGTGTTGAGCGAACCACATTTTACGAACCCGAATTTATTTACAACGAAGTCAGCCATCATTTAGAAAAATTAAAACCTTCCGACAAACCCGATTATTTGACATTTGTAGCAAACGGTGAACCTACCTTAGATATTAATCTCGGTAAATCTATTGCCAAACTTAAATCACTTGGCATACCTGTTGCCGTAATTACCAATGCCTCGCTATTACATGTGCCCGAAGTTCGTCATGACCTGCTAATGGCCGATTGGGTATCGGTAAAAATTGATGCAAACGAGGAAGCTATCTGGAAAAAAATAAACCGACCCCATAAAAAAATTCACTTTTCAGATTATTTGAAAGGATTACAACTATTTTCATCGGAATACAAAGGAAAATTATGCACAGAAACCATGTTAATAGAGAGTTTTAACGATACAATCGAAATATTACAAGCAACGGCAGCCTTAATCAAACAAATAAATCCGGCAGTAGCTTATATCTCCATTCCTACCCGTCCGCCAGCTATAAAAACCATTAAACCACCTAGTGAAAAAAAAATAAACGAAGCCTACCAAATTTTCTTAAATGCCGGCTTAAATGCAGAACTTACCCTTGGTTTTGAAGGTACCAATACCGGTTATACAGGCAATGCATACGAGGATATTCTCAATATATGTGCAGTTCATCCCATTAGAGAAGATACTATGCAAGAACTCTTACAGAAAGACAATGCCGACTATAATATGGTGAAATCAATGATTGAGAATAATATAATTCAACAAATTGAATACAATTCAAACAAATTTTACATAAGAAAACTTAATAATTAATAACTTTTAAAATTAAACAAATGAAAACGACAGATGTATTAGTCATTGGAGGCAGTGCAGCCGGGATGGTAGCTGCCTTAACAGGTAAAGCTCATTGGTCTAATAAAGAGTTTATCCTTGTAAAAAAACAAAAAGAGATGATGGTGCCATGCGGCATACCCTACATTTTTGGGACACTTGATTGCAGTGAAAAAAACCTTATGCCCGTAGATACCATGCTTCAAAAAAATGGCATAACCTCAATTGTTGACGAAGCAACAGAAATTGACACCAACAATAAAGTAGTAACCTTTGCCAGTGGCGAAAAAATTGGTTATCAAAAATTGATTATTGCCACAGGCTCAATTCCAGTCAAACCTAAATGGCTTGAGGGGGCTGATTTGGAAAATGTTTTTGTCATCCCTAAAGACAAAGCTTATCTTGATAATATGAAAGCAAAACTGGAACAGGTTAAAAATATTGCTGTGATTGGTGCAGGTTTTATTGGGGTTGAGCTTTCCGATGAGCTTACCAAGAAAGGATATAAAGTTACCCTGATTGAAAAACTACCTCATATCTTAAATCTTGCTTTTGACCCTGAAATAGCAAAAAATATTCATGATTTACTTACTAAGAAAGGCTTAAACATTATTACAGGAAAAGGAATAAGCAAGGTATTGGGAAACAACAAAGTTGAAGCCATCGAACTCGAAGATGGACAAACTTTGAAAATGGACGCCGTTGTTTTATCCATTGGGTATAAACCCAATAGTGAATTAGCTAAAAAATCGGGTATTTATGTCGATGAAGATAATTTTATCGCCGTTGATGAGTATATGCGTACACATGTTAAAGATGTATTTGCCGTTGGAGATTGTGCCCAAAAACGCGATTTTGTAACCCGCCGAAGAGTACCAACTATGCTTGCATCAACAGCTTGCGCTGAAGCAAGAATTGCAGGAATGAATTTATTTAATCTCCATGTTGTCAAAACGTTTAGCGGAACTATTGCTATTTATTCCACTGCCATAGATGATATAGGGTTTGGCACAGCAGGAGTAACCGAACAACGAGCTGAACAAGAAGGCATTGCTACGATTACTGGTACTTTTGAAGGTGTTAACAGACATCCCGGAAATTTACCTGATGCTCATAAGCAAATTGTAAAACTTATTGCAGCCAAAAATTCGGGTATTATCATTGGAGGAGAAGTAATAGGAGGAAAAGAAGCAGGTGAATTGACCAATGTTATAGGGTTGGCTATACAAAATCGCATGTCTGTTAATTCTTTTTTAACCATGCAAATAGGAACGCATCCATGCCTCACTGCATCTCCTGCAGCTTATCCTTTAATTAAGGCGGCTGAAAGTATTGCAATCAAAATGTTAAACCATAAAGAATAATAAAATTATGGGTGCTTTTGAAAAAATAAACTTGCCCAGTGTGAAAAATATTATTGTAGTAGCATCTGGCAAGGGCGGTGTAGGAAAATCAACAGTTTCAACCAATTTGGCAATAGCATTGGCACGTAATGGTGAAAAAGTTGCCTTAGTCGATGCTGATATTTACGGACCTTCAATTCCTAAAATGTTTGGCATTGAAAACGCCAGACCTGATGTTACAACTTTTGGTGATAAAGAAATGATGTTCCCCATTGAGAAATATGGTGTAAAAATCATGTCTATTGGTTTCTTTCTGGCAGCTAATCAGGGTTTAATCTGGCGTGGACCGATGGCTGCTAATGCGATTACTCAACTTTTCGAAAATACAGAATGGGGTGAAATAGATTATATGATAATTGATTTTCCACCGGGAACAGGTGATATACAACTTACAACAGTTCAAAAGATAAAACTTACAGGTGTAATTATTGTTACAACGCCTCAGGAAATAGCCCTGAACGATGCCCGCAAAGCAGCTTCAATGTTTACAAACCCTGATTTGAATGTACCTATCCTTGGTATTATTGAAAACATGTCGTGGTTTACTCCTAAAAAACATCCCGAAGAAAAGTATTACATTTTCGGACAAGGCGGAGGTGCGATATTAGCTTCCGAACTAAATTCTACCTTATTAGGACAAATACCTTTAGTTTCCGAAGTTGGCGAAGCTGCCGAAAAAGGGTTGAGCATTTACAACCAAACTGACAAAACAGTTATTTCAGCTTTTGAAAAAGTAATAGAAAAAATTGTTTAGCCAATAATTCATTTTGAGTATTGTCCAACGCTATGTCAAGCACATGCTGCAAACCGCACGAGCCTCCCTCGACCAAAGTTTGCAGCAAAAGCTTGCCATTTTCCACACACTACTGGCAGTAACAAAAACAAAAAATCCCTTCCCTTCTGTAAAAATTTAAACGCTAACACACACTCCAACCCAGCCAAAAACGCTTTGACTTATGACAGCTAAATATAAAATAATAGTATCTTTGTGACACGAATGACAAGAACCGCCAGTTGCTAACAAAGTGTAAATGCCATAAGGGTTTCAGAGGTTTTCGAAGGTCAGAAGTCCGCTTTAACTTTTCGTGTAACTTGATAGGAAATCACCCGCAATCCCTTACGGCACTTACACTCGACCGTTACCGGTAATGGTATTGCGACAGTGCAACATTCAAACATTTTTCCGGACAACAGACAATAAAATGGATTTTGGCAATGCCGTTTGGCTATCCCTTCGCAAAATAAAAAGAGCTGCAAAGCCACCCCAAACCGACCCAAATTGCAGCACATTTTATTTTGCCCAACAGCACAACAACGACAGTTTGACTAACTTTTTGATTTTGTAAGCGACTTCTTATTCTTCCAATCATTAAAGGTTTTTTCTGTAACTGTATCACCTATAGATTTAAAATGTTCAATTGCAGGTTTTCTTCCTTCAAATTTGGACACAGCCCAATCTTGTAGCTCAAACAAGTAATCGGCTATCATTTCTTTTGTGGTTTGCTTAATATTAAAATTGAACTTCTCTTTTCCGAGTTGAACGACTGGACTGTGATATTTTTCAAATTCATTCTTAGCATATTGAAATGCATTGGTTTCATTCAACATATTTTTTGTATCTGCATCGAACTGATTAAACGCATTGTAATACATCGCTATTTTCTGTAAATCTCTGTAATTACCATACAAAGGTAACTGCTTTAGCCATTTCACTAATTCCAATTCCTTTGGAGCATCACCTTTAAATTTTAATCCTTTCCAAATATTTTCCCAATCTGTTATTCTATCTTCAACAGTTTCTCTTATTGAGGGAATATTTACAACGTGTTGGACTATTCTATCGTAAAAATCAGGCAGTAATTCGTTTCGCAATTCGGCAACACTTTTATTGGTGGCAAAAATCAAGCGACATTCAACCTTTATTTCTTTATTACTTCCCATTCTTCGGATAGACATTTTATTATGCTTATCTGTTTGCAATGCCTTCATTAATTTTGCCTGAACTAGCTTTGACAGATGATGGATTTCATCAAGAAATAAAATCCCTCCATCTGCTTCCTCTAAAAGGCCTTTTTTTACAGCATTTGCACCAGTAAATGCACCTTTCTCAAAACCAAATAACTCTGCCTCTGCTTTACTATCTTCATCAAATGATGCACAATTCGCTTCTATGAAGGGATTTTTATTGTCAAATGATTGCTTTGCTTCGCTTGCAATTTTTGACTTACCAATTCCTCTTTCTCCTATCAATAAAATTGAGAAACCTGATTTAAGAAATGTTTCCATTTTCTTGTTTACCAATTTCCTCGATGGGGATTTTGTTTCGCTGAAAACTTTAAACTCTGCACCAATTGTAGAAATTAGATTAGTTGGTATTTCTTGAATTGAAAACTGTTTAAATCTCTTTTCAAGTTTGTCACTTTTATCATCATAGGTTTTAATAAATCTAGTATTCTCTGGCAACTGTCCTGCCTCTGCAAGAATGTGCCAAACAACTTGGGTTTCATTGCTCCCTAATGAAACATTTATTATTGGCTGGAAATTCTTCTGCTTTGAAAAATATTGCCTTGACCATCTGCTTACTACATCAGAAATTTGCTTTTCATCTCTTAGGTCATTTACATTGAGTTCTACAACTTTGAAATTCCCTTGATAAACATTTTTAAAGTTAGAGTATTCAGTCAGCCATTTTATCTGTTGCTCAATCGGATAATGCTGAATATTTCTCCAAACTGCATGTTCAAATATTTTAATTTTATTAGGGTATTTCTTTTTGACATAAGAAAATTCCGCTTCTAAATCATAACAAATTTTGTCGTTAGAAATTATCTCATCAAACAACTCCTTCAGTCCTTGGTTGATAACAAACTCATCATCAAGTATTGTTTTTTTATAACTAACCCTTCTGCTCGATAGTTTGTCGAATGCTATTTGCGGAGCAGTCAGGTAAATTATTTCATCAAATAAAAAGCCGTTCTGTTTTGGAGTATCAAATATTACGTTGAGTTCTTCTTGTTCCAAGCGGCTTAAATCCAATTTTTCTGAAGGCAACTTTTCAAATAGGTAAAACCTACTTAGTATATGCTTGAGGTATGCAACCCCGTGAGTTGTGTAGTGCCAAGAAATGTAAATGTTTTTCATTCCACAAAGGTAATTTATTTCTTGTAGGTATTATATGTTTCTTTCGTAAGTTTCTTTATCGCTTGTATATCAATGTTTTAAGAAATCTGAAACGGTTTGGCACAGCTTTCAACTATACTCATTCTAAATCGAAAGAAAATGAACAAACAAATTTTAGAGTTTAGAAAAACTGACCACTTCTTATTCAGCCAATGGGACAGAAGCATTGACGACCAAATGCTTTACAAAATACTACCGTATGTAGAATGCACCAAATGTGAAAAAGACGTTGTTCTAGTATTGCCATCATTTCTAAAAAAGAAAGGTTTAGCTAAAGACGAAGAAACTTGCCTCGTCTTAATTGTGAAAAGAAATCTAATCCTTACTGGCTACTGGTGTGACCACCCGAACTATTTATTCAAAAAAGAAAAGGGTGCTCACTTTCAAATGCTCTACATATAATTGTTACAACTCAATAAATCAAATAAAATGCACATACTAAAAATCATTCACGGCTACCCACTCAACTACAATGCAGGTTCAGAAGTTTATAGTCAATCTATTTGCAACGAACTTTCCAAAAGGCACAAAGTATCTGTTTTCACTAGAGAAGAAAATCCCTACTCGCCTGACTTTACAATCCGACACGAAAACAAAACTGATAATCTTAATTTCTATTTCGTAAACAATCCGCAAGGAAAGGACGGTTATCGTCACAAACAGATGGATGAGAACTTTGCGGAACTAGTAAAGCAAATCAAACCCGACATTGCACACATTGGACACGTTAATCATCTTTCCACAGGTTTGATTGATGAACTGAACAAACTCAATATTCCAATCATTTACACGCTTCACGACTTTTGGCTGATGTGTCCGAGAGGACAATTCCTTACACGAAGCATTGGCAAAACCAACAACTTTCAGTTGTGCAAAAAGCAAGACGACAAAAAATGTGCGACAGATTGTTACAAAGTTTATTTCAGCGGACGAGAAGAAAACGAACAAAATGAAATTGAAAATTGGAGCAATTGGATACATCAGCGAATGGCTGAAACAAAATCAATCATTAACAAGGTAGATTTATTCATTGCACCATCACACTATTTACGAAACAGATTTATCAATGAGTTTGAAGTTCCAGAAAATAAAATCGTTTACCTTGATTACGGTTTTCCAACAGAATATTTGACGCAAACAAAAAAATCAAACGAAAAAACAAATTTCACTTTTGGTTACATAGGAACTCTTATACCTGCAAAAGGTGTGAATGATTTGATTGAAGCGTTCAAACAAATTGAAGAACCTGCAACACTTAAAATTTACGGCAGAGAAAACGGACAAAGCACTAATGCACTAAAGTTGCTCGCATCAACTTCAAAAAACAAAATTGAGTTTGCAGGTGAATACATCAATCATAATTTGGCAAATGATGTTTTTTCAAATGTTGATTGTATTGTAGTCCCGAGCATTTGGGGCGAAAATTCACCCCTTGTTATTCACGAAGCACAATCGTGCAAAGTTCCTGTAATTACAGCCGACTTTGGCGGAATGAAAGAATATGTTCAGCACAATATCAACGGACTTTTGTTTGAACATCGCAACACAAATTCGTTGGCAGAGCAAATGAAATTTGCTGTTACAAATCCCGATAAAATGAAAACATTAGGCGAAAAAGGTTATTTGTATTCCGCAGACGGAAGCGTTCCAAATATTCAGGACCATTGTAAAGAATTAGAAAATATTTATAGCGAATTCATTTATAAACTTTGGCGTGTTACGCTAGACACAAATCCTGAAGATTGTAATTTGAGTTGCACAATGTGCGAAGAACACAGCCCATTTTCAACTTATATAAAAGAGAAATTGGGCGGTAAACACCGCAGAATGCCGAAAGAATGGTTAGAACCCATTTTTCAGCAAGCGAAAAAAATAGGTGTTACGGAAATGATACCGTCCACAATGGGCGAACCGTTAATCTATAAGCATTTTGCCCACTTCATTGAGTTGTGTTACAAATACGACATCAAAATGAATTTGACCACCAACGGAACGTTTCCGAGAACAACAGAGAAAACCGTTACTGAGTGGGCGAAGCTAATTGTTCCAATTACAACCGATGTGAAAATAAGTTGGAACGGTGCAACCGCAGAAACTTCGCAAAAAGTAATGTTGAAAATAAACTTTGACGAAGCAGTTGCAAACGTGAAAGAGTTTATGCGTATTCGTGAAGAACACTTTGCAAAAACTGGTTATTACTGCCGTGTTACTTTCCAGCTAACATTTATGCAAAATAATATGCACGAGTTAGCAGACATTGTGAAGTTGGCGGCTGAGTTGGGTGTTGATAGAGTAAAAGGACATCAGCTTTGGGCACACTTTGACGAAATCAAGCATTTGTCAATGAAAGCAACACCTGAAAGTATTTTACAATGGAACGAGTATGTAAAAGAAGCCCACGAAGCACAAGAGAAATTCCGTAAACCAAATGGCGATAAAGTGATTTTGGAAAACATTATTCCATTGCAGAAAAATGAAAACAAAGAAATCCCCGAAAGTTATGAATGCCCGTTTTTGGAAAAAGAACTATGGGTATCTGCCACAGGTAAAATTTCGCCTTGTTGTGCTCCAGACGAACAACGTAATACGCTTGGAGATTTCGGGAACATAGAAAATACAAGCATTGAAGAAGTGTTGCGAAGCGATAACTACCAAAACCTAGTGAAGAACTACAAGAAAATTGATTTATGTAAAACCTGTAATATGCGTAAACCCAATAAAATATGAAAAATGAAATTTTAAAACATTATAGTGATGAACATAGATTGTCATTGCTTATTAGACACGGAGATAGGGATGCTATTCCTGACGGTTCATTTGGAAACGAAGTTCTACTGAATGAAAAAGGAAAACAAAACGCAAAAAATTTTGGCGAAAGTTTATCAGAAAGAAAACTAAACAAAATTTTTACAAGCCCTGTTGGACGTTGTATTCAAACGGCTGAATTTATTACCAAAGGTTATGGAAGTCCAGTAGAAATAATTGAAACAACTGCGTTAGGTGCACCCGGACTGCATATTGCTGACGAAAAAATTGCAGGAGAATATTATTTGCAACACGGAGGTTTTAAAATGTATGACCATTTTATTCAAGGGGTGGAAATACCCGGTGTGCCTAAAATTGAAGAATTACGCAACTCCCTTACCAATTTTATTTCAGAAAACACAAAGGACAACGGTTTGACACTTTTTGTTTCTCACGATATGTTGATTGCATTTTATCATTACAGTATTAATAAAACAATTTACACTAAAGAAAATTGGGTTAAATATTTATCGGGACTAACCTTGAAAAATGGGCGTTATGAAAAATGAACTTAAATCATTCTTTACGGAACACTGGACATATATGGCAGTTAGCACAGCTTGCAAACTCAATTTGTTTGATAACTTACTAGAAGAAAAAACAGCAAAGCAATTAGCTGAGGAACTTTCGTTAAATGAAGAAAAATTATTGTTGTTGCTAAATGCTTTGCATAATGCCAATTTCTTGAGTAAAAATGTCGAGTTATTCAAGGTTAATTCTTTGTCGAAATTTCTCACAGAAAATAATCCTGATAGCTTAAAATACGCTTGTTTGAATTGGAGTTCAGAACATTTGAATGCTTGGCAGAATTTGGATTTTTCCATCAAAACAGGCAATAGTACTTTTAAAGAAATCTACGGAAAGCCATTTTTTGATTTTCTAAACGACAACTCGGAAAAGCTTCACGCTTACCACAAAGCAATGTATCAATATGCAAAAGATGATTACAAAAATTTGCCTGAGGTGATTGATTTCAGCAAACACAAATCTCTAATGGATGTTGGGGGTGGTTACGGTGCAGTTTTGGAGAACATTAAGGCAAAGAAACCAAACGTTGAATGTGTTTTGTTTGACTTGCCCAAAGTCATCGATAGAGTAACTATTCCAAATATCAAGAAAATAGGCGGAAGTTTCTTTGACAAAATTCCAAATCAATCGGAAGCAATAATTCTCTCAAGGGTTCTTCACGACTGGAATAATGAAAAAGCAAAACATATTCTACAAAATTGCTTTGAAGCATTGCCAAACAACGGAGTATTATATGTAATTGAAAATTGTGCAGACAAAATCACTGCTGATTTATCATTGCTTTCACTCAATATGACTGCAATTTGCGAAAGCTATGAAAGAACAACCAAAGAATACATTTCACTTGCTCAAAACACCAACTTTAGTTTTCAAGGTGAAGTAAAACTAAACGATTTACAAACTATTTTAATTTTCAAAAAATGAACTGGCAAGACATTAAAGTATCGGCAGACAACACTCATTTTATACTTGACGGAAAACAAATTTTTGGCAAGCAGTTTATTGAAGTTTTAAAATTTCACTCTCCTGGACTTGCACCAGTAAAAGACAAAAGCGGTTCATATCACATTGACAGTTCAGGCAATCAACTCTATGCTGAAAGGTTTACACGGACTTTTGGCTTTTATTGCAACAGGGCAGCAGTTGTGCAAGGCGACAAGTGGTTTCATATGACAGACAAGGGCGAAAGAGCTTATTCAAATTCATTTTCGTGGACGGGAAATTTTCAGGAAGACCTTTGCACAGTTCGGGACAGCGACAACAACTATTTTCATATTGACCTTGACGGTAAGAAAATTTACAGCGACAGTTTTATTTACTGTGGCGACTTCAAAGACGGCTATGCTTGTGTAAAAACGGCTAACGGACTTTACCGACACATAGACATTAAAGGCAATTTCCTAAACGACAAATCATATTTAGACCTTGGCATTTTTCACAAAAACTTTGCAACTGCTATGGACAAAGACGGCTGGTTTCATATTGACAAGGACGGAAACGAAATTTACAGACACAGATTTTTAGCGATTGAACCATTTTACAACGGTTTTGCATTAGTAACGCAGTTTGACAAAAACAAAATAATTATTGACGAGCAAGGACAGAAAATTATCTCTGTTTAAGCCCACGCATTTGGTAGCACATTTGCATTTTTGCCGATACACAAAGCCAAACAAAAAAATGCAAAAGAGCTACCAAGCAACCGCACGGGACAGCCCAAAGACAGTGCAAAATTGACAACAAACCAACTCGACTGAAAAGAACCACTACCGGTAACAGCGGTTTGGCAAAAGTGGCGGTTCAGTGCTTCGTATGACAATTTTTCGTATAATTGAAGTGCGGTTCTTTGTATGAAGTTTAGTGGTGAAAATCGCCACCTTCGCCAAGCCGCAAAACGTCAGACTGTGCAAAAACTCATTTTTTAAAAATAATTAGTGAGAAATTCGTAGCCAGAGAACTTCATGCTTCATCAGGTGCGATATAAGACGAGCAATTTTTGGGGAGGAAAAATCAGATGGAAAAATTGGCGAAGCCTGAATGAGCTGAAAAATGACCTCAAAACAGACAAAAAATGAAAACCGGAATAGTCCGGATGCCAGTTTTGCAATAATTCCATGAATTTATCGAAGCCAAGGATGTTTTTCACCCTGACGAAGTTGTATGCGATATAAATTAAGCCCATCTCCCCATTCACTTTTTTCAATCCTTTGAGCAAAGTGTAAGAAAACCCCCACGCTCGCTTGATTGTTCCGAAAGGATGTTCCACTATGGCTTGTCTTCGCTTATATAATTCTTTTTCAGAGAGTAAGCGTTTGTTGTTGCGGTCAACGGCATCCTGATGTTCGCTTCGCTCTATGAGTCTCCCTGATTTGTTTTTCGTGCATTTATCCCTTAACGGACAGTTTTTACAGGCAGTGGTTTTGTATTGTTTTATGCGGTAATTGGTAATGTTTTTCCTTGTTTTTTTCTTCTTTTCGCTGTCGTGGCTTTTGTTGTACCATTTGCCATTGCTTTTTAATATTTCGCCCTGCGGACAGGTATAGGTGTCATTTTCTTTGTCATAAATGAAATTTTCTACCAGATATTCATTTTCAAGATGTTTGACAGTGGGTTGTTCTCGGCAGGCTACTATGGTGCTGATGTTTTCAGCTTCGCATTGGGCTATTTGTTCTCCGTTGTGGTAGCCTTTATCGGCTAAAACAGTGATTTTTTCTTGTCCTGATACCTCCTTAGCCCTCATTGCCATAGCTGCCAATGCTTTTGAATCGTTTTCGTTGGTGGCTTCATAGTCTATGATGAGGCTATGTTTTTCATCTACAGTGGTTTGCGTGTTGTAGGATACCTCCACTATGTTTTTTCGGATGATCAATGCACGGCTATCAGGGTCGCTGCTACTGATTTGTACTTCTTCTGTGTTGTCTAATTGTTGTTGCAGGTTGTTGTATTTTAACTTCCTTTGGGCTAAGCGTTCAAGTTCTTTCTGAACTTTATCAACTTTGATTTTCAGTTCATCATTGTTCTCTTCCTGGTCGTTTTTCTCAAGTTCAGCAAGATAATCATTTATTTTGCGGTCAATAAACTCCTGATGACGGTCAATTTTCTTTTGGTTGTAGTTGTTTTTGCTGCTGTTGACAGCCCTGAACTTGCTACCGTCAATAGCCATGGTTTTGCCGCCAATCAGTTCAGCTTCTTTCAATAAATTGATAAACAGGCTGAAAAGTATCCGTACAGCATCAGGATAATGTTTTCTGAAGTCAGCAATGGTTTTATAGGAAGGGGTAAGTTCATGGAGCAACCACCTGACTTCGATATTACGCTCACATTCTTTTTCCAGTTTGCGTGAACTTCTGACATGGTTCATGTACCCGTACAGATAGAGTTTCAGTAGCGATGCAGGATGAAACCCTTTGCGACCTTCCACCGCACCGGGTATTTTGACTCCAAGTTTATTTAACTCAATTTTATCTACAAATGCATCAATCAACCGTACCGGATTATTTTTACCAATGAAAGCCTCAAAGCTCATCATCTGCATTTGCTCCCTGTTGTTTCCAATTAATGTTGCCATG